>UQRG01000077.1 GCA_900543365.1 uncultured Eubacterium sp.
ATTGATTTTATAAGAACAATAATATTAGGTATAGTTGAAGGTATTACAGAATGGTTACCAATAAGTAGTACAGGACACCTTATATTAATTGAAGAATTAATAGGTACTATAAGTAGTGACAAATTTATGTCAATGTTTGATGTTGTTATTCAGCTTGGTGCTATTATGGCAGTAGTTGTAATATATTTTAACAAGCTTAATCCCTTTGGCAAAAGGAAAACTGAAGATGAAAAATTAAGTACAATTAGCCTTTGGGTTAAAGTTATTATTGCTAGTATGCCTGCTGCGATTATTGGTTTGTTACTTGATGATTGGATGGATGAGCATTTATTTAATCCTATCGTTGTTGCCATTACTCTCATTATATATGGTATTGCATTTATAGTTATTGAAAATAACCGTAAAGCTAGTAATGTGAAGTGCAAAGATTTAGATAAGTTACCTATTAAAACTGCTATTGGTATTGGCTTATTTCAAGTATTATCTTTAGTGCCAGGTACTTCCCGTTCTGGTTCAACAATTATAGGTGGTTTACTTTTGGGTACATCAAGATATGTTGCAACTGAATTTACATTTTTCCTTGCTATACCTGTTATGTTTGGTGCAAGCTTTTTGAAAATATTTAAATTTGGTTTGCCAAGTTTTTATGAACTAGTAATGCTTATATTTGGTATGCTTGTATCATTTATTGTGTCTGTACTTGCTATAAAATTTCTTGTAAGCTATATTAAGAAAAATAATTTTAAGATTTTTGGTTATTACAGAATTGTGTTAGGTGTAATTGTTCTTTTATACTTTGGTTTAATTAGATAATTTTGAATAAAATCACTCCCTGTTGTTAAAATAAAACAAGGGGGTGATTTTTTATGTCTTATTATGAAAATAAACAATATGTTGAAAATCAGTTTAAAAATTGGGGAGATATTGTAAAGAGAGAATTTCCGGTAGGTCAAAACAAAACAATAAATGTGTTTATAACATATATAGATGATATGGTAAGCAGAAGTTTACTTGAGGAACAAATAATAAAAAATCTTATTGTTAATATAAGAATTGCACCTCCTAATAACATTGACTTTTTGAAACCTTATAATATTCTAGTAAATGGTGGAGTGACTACAGCAGATATAAAGGAAACTGAAAATATAGATGATGCTATTCTTGAAGTAATGAGTGGTAATACTCTTATATTAATTGAAAATACAGATAAAATACTTATTATTTCATCAAAAGGATTTCCTAAAAGAGGTGTAGATAAGCCTGAAAATGAAATAGCTGTTCAAGGTCCAAAAGAGGCTTTTGCTGAATCTTTAAGAATAAATACTGTTTTAATAAGAAGAAGAATACGAAGTACAAAATTAAAGTGTGAACAGCTTAAAATCGGAAAAATAAGCCAAACAGATGTAGCATTAATGTATATTGAAAATAAAGCAGATAAAAAATTAGTAGATAAAATTAGAGATAAATTAAATAATATTAATATTGATATGCTTTATGATAGTGGCTAATTAGAACAATATATTTAAGAAAATAAATTTTCGCCTTTTCCTCAAATTCAGCTTACAGAAAGACCGGATAAGACAGCATCAGGTCTTGCAGAGGGGAGAATAGCTATTGTAGTTGATACAAGTCCTTTTGTTATTCTTTTGCCAACTGTTTTAGCCAGCTTTTACCAAGCGTCAGAAGATTATTATCAGCGATGGGGGATAATGACCTTTATTAGAATAATACGATATATAGCTGGTTTTATGGCTTTTGCTTTGCCGGGCTTATATATTGCGTCAACTTTATATAATCCATCAATGCTGCCTACAGAATTAGTATTGACTATGGCTAGTGCAAGACTTAAAGTACCGTTACCTACAGTTGTTGAAATTGTTATTTTAGAGCTTATATTTGAGGCACTTAGAGAGGCAGGAACAAGAATACCTGCATCAATAGGAAGTACACTAGGGATTGTAGGTGGTATTATTATTGGTCAGGCTGCTGTTGATGCGAATTTAGTAAGTCCAATGGCCGTAATTATTATATCTATAACTGCTATTTGTAGTTTTGCTATACCTAATATGGCACTGGTTTCTGCCTATAGACTTACAAAATACTTTATAATATTTATGTCTGCTGTAGGTGGGCTTGTAGGGTTTGTTTCAGGTTTATTAATTGTACTTTTGCATATTGCAGGTATCAATAGTTTTGGCGTAAGCTATGTAGCACCTTTCTCTGGAGTAAAGGAAAATAGATATAATAAAATTAGGGATACTATTTTAAGATTTCCGTATATTACAAATGATAAGCATAATTTCTTTGAAAGCCTTGAGGAGGATAATAATGAATAATAAAATATCAACTGCTCAAATGCAAGCCTTAATTATAATTGCATCTTTAGGCTTTGAAATATTAATATTACCAATGTTAGTAAATAGTATAATGGAATGTGTTATAGTAAGTGGTATATCTTTTTTACTATGCTTAATTGCAATTTATTCGGATTTTAATATTAATAATAACAAAATATTATGTTTTATTTATTCTGTCAAAAATATTCTTGTAATTATATTGTCCATTAGAATACTTGGAAATGCTGTAAAAACAGTTTTGTTACACAATATGTATCTATATCAAATAATATTGATACTGGTATTTGCTATAAGCTATGCAGCTTATAAAGGGATAGAAACAGTAGCAAGAGTTGCCCAAATGTTATTTTGGTTTATTGTTATTGGAACTATTTATGTGTATGCAACATCAACACTAGATATAAAACTCAGCAATATTAATTTCAATTTTAACAATGTATCAAAACTATTAGTATATGGCTTAATAATTAATATTGCCGAAATAATAATATTATTAAAACCTTTTGTATTACAAAATAAAAATAATGTTTTAATAGGTGTAATTATTAGTTTTTTATTAATTATATTTATTACTTTTGTGATTATTGGAAAATTAGGTATTGAAGGAATAAAAAAATCTCAATATCCATCATTTGAACTTATGTATACAGCAAATTTGCCTAGTATATTTATAAAAAGACAAGAGGGAATTTTTATATCTCTATGGACAATAAGTGCTTTAATATCTATTTTTATATATTTTACAGTTACAATAGATTTTATGAAAAATTTAAATATCGACAAAAAAGGTGGATTATTATTTATGACGATATTTATTATTATAATGAGCTTAGTTTATAATAGTTATAATTCTATTAGAACATATTGTTTTTTGCAAATAGTAGGAGGATTAATAACTGTATTTTGTATACCTATATTTTATATGTTTTGTAGGAGGAAAAAAATTGATTAAAATATTTATTCCTATATTTATTGTTTTATTGTTTACAGGCTGCAAAAATGTAAGAGAATTAGAAAACAGAGATTATGTAATGGCTATAGGTATAAATGATGAAAATGGTTATGATATGACTATGGCTATTGCAGACTTAACTGATGAAGATAATAAAAAAGAAAATATAACATCAGGTAAGGGTAAATCATTGAAAGAAACTATTGATAATATAAATATTAAAACAAAAGGAAATATGTATCTAGGACATAATAAAGCAATTATTGTTTCTGAAAACTTTAATAATTATGAAGAGTTAATTAATTATGCTTCAAAAAATATAGAACTAAGCCGAGATTCTGTTATTGTTAAAGCAAAAAATCCATCAGAAATAGTATCAAATAAAAATGATAATGATAGTGCGTCTAGTTATATATATTCATACTTTGATAGAACAGTTAAAGTAGATTTAGATAAATTAATGGATAGTTATAACAATAACAGGAAAATTATTATTCCAACTGTTTCGATAGAAAATAACAAACTGATTATTCAATAAAGTTAATTGTAAAATTTAGGTAAAATAATCCTTTACTTAAATTTTACAATTATTATACATAAATTCCTATAAACAAACATTAAAATATTGTATAATCAAAATATGTAGAATAAATGTAAATATTAGTTAAAAATCAAAGGAGGATTTTTGTTTTGAATAAAAATATATTTTTAACAGAAGATGATGAAAGTATAAGAGCTTTAGTTAAAGTTGCTTTAGAAGGTTATAATCATACTGTATATGACTTTGAAACAGCTGAAGAAGCATTAGAAAAAATGAAAACAGTTAAGCCAGACCTTGCAATCTTTGATATTATGTTGCCTGGTATGCAAGGTACTGAAGCTGTTAAAATATTAAGAAGTAATGATAAATTTAAAAAAATGCCTATAATTATGCTTACAGCAAAAGATAGTGAGGTAGATAAAGTTGTAGGTCTTGATAGTGGAGCTGATGATTATGTTACTAAGCCTTTTAGTGTAATGGAGCTTATGGCTAGAGTGAGATCTCAACTGCGAAGAACAGAAGAAGATACAGTTAACTATAAAGAAATAGGCTGCTTGAAGATCAATACTGATACAAGGGAAGTTTTTGTAAATGATAAACTTGTTGTACTTACATTTAAAGAATATGAGCTTTTAATATATCTTATTGATAATACTCACAGAGTAGTTACTAGAGATGAACTTTTAAATAAAATATGGGGATATGAGTATACAGGTGAAACAAGAACTATTGACATACATATAAGAACTCTTAGACAAAAAATTTCTCCGGCTGGTGAGTATATTAAAACTGTACGAGGTATGGGCTATAGAATGAGTAAGGATTGATATTATGTTTAAGGCTATATATAAACGAGTAATAGTTATTGTTTTAATTGCTTTAGCAATGTATTCTGCAATTTTTTCTTACTTATACAGTAGCTATACTTTAAAGGAAACAAAATCTCAAATGATTGACATTATAAATAAAATTGACAAATATGTTGATTATGATAATTTACAATCAAGTATACTGGAAATTCAATCATTTATACAATTAAAAGACCCACGAATAACTATAATTTCTCCTAATGGTGATGTAATTGCTGAAACAGATAAGGAATTAGGTAAACTGGAAAACCATAACAATAGACCAGAAATAATTAGTGCTGAAGATGGTAAAGTGGGTGTAATTATAAGATACTCAGAATCATTAAAGCAAGGAATGCTGTATATAGCTAAAAAGTCAAAAGATACAAACAATACCATTAGACTAGCTATACCTTATAGTAATAAACTTGTTTTTATTGAAACATTGTTACCAACAAGCATAATAACCATAAGTATAACATTGATATTGGCAATGATTATAAGCAAGAGAGCTATGAAAAAATTTACAAAGCCTCTTCAAGAACTTACAAATGAAATATTAAAAATTCAAAGTGGTGAGGACTTAAAATTAAATCATTATGAATACAAAGAATTAGATGCCATTTCAAATGCAATAAACACATTGTCCGAGCGAATAGAAAAAGCTATGGATAGTATTACAGAAATAAACAGAAGAACAGAGTATATTCTTGATAATATGAAAGATGGATTGGTATTTATTGACCATAAAAAAAATGTAATAGGTATTAATTCCTCTGCGAGAGAAATATTTGACTGTCAAAATAAGAAAAAGTTTCTTAATATTATACATTATACAAGAAATATGGAAATAGTTGAAGCAGTTAATAATGCAATTAATTTAAGAAAAGATAGTATTTTTGATATATCCCTTGAAGATGAAAGAATAATATCTGTTCATATATCAAGAGTAATGAAGGGTGTTATTGAAAAAGACCACGGTGGAGCAATAATTCTTCTTATTGATGTTACAGCTATTAGGAAAAATGAACAAATGAGAGAAACATTTTTTGCAAATGCTTCTCACGAACTTAAAACTCCTATTACATCAATTAAAGGCTATTCAGAACTTTTAACAAGTGGGATACCTTACAGTGAGGAACAAAAAAAGGAATTTTTAACTAGAATTGGAAAAGAAACTGACAATATAACAGGTCTTATTAATGATATTTTAGCTATATCAAGAATTGAATCTGGTAGAGGTCGTAAAGATAAGTCAGAATTTAATATTAAATTAATGCTTGAAGATATGACAAAAGAATTTGAGCCTATGCTTAAAGAAAATAATTTAAAAATAGAAGTTTTTTGCAATGACATAGTCATTTACGAAGAAAAGTCAAAATTTTATACATTATTTAACAATCTTATTTCAAATGCCATTAAATATAATGTACCAAATGGTAAGGTTTGTGTGACTTTAGCTAAAGTTTATAACAAGATTTGTATAGAAGTTAGTGATACAGGTATTGGAATTCCAAAGGTAGACCAAGGAAGAATTTTTGAAAGATTTTATAGAGTTGATAAAGGTAGGAGTAAAAAAGTTGGCGGCACTGGTTTAGGTCTAGCAATAGTTAAACATATTGTAAATTATTATAACGGTACAATTAGTCTTGAAAGCGAAGTAGATAAAGGAACAACAATAAAGCTAGAGTTAAACATTAATACAAAAAATGCAGGTATATAATTTAATCAATTTAGTAAAAAGCAGATAAAGTAAAAATATCTGCTTTTTATATTGACATAAGAATTTTAGTGTTTTATAATTAAAGTACCGAACAAATGTTTATTGAATGGAGATTTATATGATAAGTTATATTAAGGGTGAATTAGTATATATAGGAGAAAATAATATTGTTGTAGATAATAACGGTATTGGATATAGTGTTTATGTTTCTGCAAGAACTACATATAATTTACCTCATATTAATAATGAAATTAAAATATTTACTTATTTAGATGTTAAAGAGGATTATTTGCAACTGTTTGGTTTTTTAAACATTGAGGAATTAAATATTTTTAACTTGCTTATTACTGTTAGTGGAGTTGGTCCTAAAGGTGCCTTAGCTATGTTAAATGATTTAAGTCCTAATGATATTGTTTTAGCAATAAGCAATCAAGACAAAAACACATTATGTGTTGGCAAAGGTATAGGGAAAAAAACTGCTGAAAGAATAATACTTGAACTTAAAGATAAGGTATCTGGTTTTAACTCAGACACAAGTAAGTATAGTATCCAATCTAATTTGTTTGTTGAAAATAAAGATGATAAAAACGATGCTATTGCTGGACTTGTAGCTTTAGGTTTTAGTAAAATTGAAGCTGCAAAAGCTGTAGAAGCTGTTTATACAGCAAATATGGATAGTGCCAAGATTATTA
>UQRG01000078.1 GCA_900543365.1 uncultured Eubacterium sp.
CTATAGATTTAATTTTATTATTTATTCTTCTGCAAGATTACCAGTATAGAGCTGATAATATCTGCCTTTTTTTTCAATTAAATCATCGTGATTTCCTCTTTCGATTATTCTACCGTTTTCAAGAACCATTATACAGTCTGAATTTCTAACTGTAGAAAGTCTATGGGCAATAACAAATGTGGTTCTACCTTTCATAAGGCTATCCATACCTTTTTGAACAAGTCCTTCTGTTCTTGTATCAATGGAACTTGTAGCTTCATCAAGAATAAGTACGGGAGGGTCAGCAACTGCTGCTCTGGCAATAGCAAGAAGCTGTCTTTGCCCTTGACTTAGGTTAGAACCATCACCAGTAATCATTGTGTTATAGCCTTCAGGTAATCTAGTTATAAAACTATGGGCATTAGCAAGTTTTGCTGCTGCTATACATTCTTCTTCAGTTGCATCAAGTTTGCCAAAACGGATATTCTCCATAACTGTGCCAGTAAATAAATGTGTATCTTGCAAAACAATACCTAATGAGCGTCTTAAATCAGCCTTTTTTATATGATTTATATTTACACCATCATATCTTATTTTACCGTCTTGAATATCGTAAAATCTATTAATAAGATTTGTTATAGTTGTTTTGCCTGCACCTGTACTACCTACAAAGGCAATTTTCTGTCCAGGTTCAGCAAAAAGTTTAATGTTATGGAGAACGATTTTATTTTCGTCATAACCGAAGTCAACATCGTCAAATACAACACCGCCTTCAAGCTTAACTAAAATATCACCAGTTTCTCTAGGTTTTTTCCAAGCCCAAAGACCTGTTCTTTTTTCACTTTCTGTAAGACTACCGTCACTATTTTCAATAACATTAACAAGAGTATCTCTGCCTTCATCAACTTCAGGTTCTTCGTCAAGAAGTTTAAATATTCTTTCAGCTCCTGCCATAGCCATTACAATACTGTTTAACTGTTGGCTAACTTGTATAATAGGCATATTAAAGCTCTTATTTAATGATAAAAATGCAACTATTGTACCAAGAGTAATACTAGTAACATTAGCGAGAGCAAGTAAAGCACCTATTATTGCACAAAGTACATAACTTATATTACCTATGTTGGCGTTAATTGGCATAAGTATATTAGCAAACTTGTTAGCGTGATAAGCACTATCTCTTAATTGGTTATTAAGTTTTTTAAAATCCTCAATGGATTCTTCTTCGTGACAGAATACCTTAACAACTTTTTGACCACTTATCATTTCCTCAATGTAACCATTTACAGTACCTAAATCCTGCTGTTGTTTACTAAAGTATATGCCAGATTTATTACTTATTTTTTTAGAAACCTTAAGCATAAGTAAAACCATAAGTACAGTAACGATTGTAAGAGGTATATCAAGTATAATCATACTTACAAATACACCAATTATAGTAATAATTGAATTTAAAACCTGAGGAATACTTTGACTTATAAGCTGTCTTAATGTGTCAACATCATTAGTATATACAGACATTATATCACCGTGAGGATGAGTGTCAAAGTATTTAATAGGTAAAGATTCCATCTTATTAAATATTTCAATTCTAAGATATTTTAATGTGCCTTGTGATACATAAACCATAATTTTTTGATAAGCTAAGTTGCAAAGTATACCTATTAGATAAATACCAGCAACTTTTAACAATGCACCAGCAAGAGGAGTAAAGCTAGGATTAACTTCCTTTGTCATTGGCAATATATAGTCATCGATAAGCCTTTGCATAAACATTGTGCCTAGAACCGTAGCAAATGTTGAACCGATGATGCCTATTAAAACTATTAAACATTGAAACCAATATTTTTTTAAAATAATGGCTAAAACTCTTTTGAAGATTTTAGATGGATTTTTAACATTTGGTTTAGGACCAAAATTACGATTTCTCATTCCTGCCATATTATTCGTCCTCCTTCCTGTCAAAGTCAGCATTAGCATTTATCTGTGAATCATAAACTTCTCTGTAAATTTCGTTATTTTCAATTAATTCATCGTGAGTACCAATACCATTTATTTTGCCATCATTAAGTACAATTATTCTGTCAGCACTTTGTATACTGCTTATTCTTTGAGCAATAATAAGTTTTGTAACATCAGGTATTTCATTAGCAAAAGCTTCTCTTATTTTAGCATCTGTTGCTGTGTCTACAGCGCTTGTAGAGTCGTCTAAAATAAGTACTTTGGGGCTTTTAAGCAATGCTCTTGCTATACATAATCTTTGACGCTGGCCACCGGATACATTTGTACCACCCTGTTCAATATGAGTGTTGTACTTATCTGGAAATTTTTCTATAAATTCGTCAGCACAAGCAAGTTTACAAGCCTTTACACATTCTTCTTCTGTAGCATCGTTTTTACCCCAACGGAGGTTATCAAGTATTGAACCACTAAAAAGTACATTTTTTTGGAGTACAACAGCTACTTGATTTCTTAAAGTTTCTATATCATAGTCTTTGACATTGATGCCACCAACTTTTACTTCACCAGTTTTAGCATCGTATAATCTGGATATAAGGTTTGCAAGACTTGATTTACTGCTACCAGTACCACCAATTATGCCTATTGTTTCACCTGATTTAATGTGTAAATTAATGTTATCAAGTACATTTTTATTTGACTCATCTTTGTATGCAAATGAAACATTGTTAAAGTCAATACTACCATCTTTAACTGTTTTAATTGGCTCTGGTTTGTTTATAATGTCTGGTCTTTCATTTAATACTTCTGTAATTCTTTCAGCACTAGCTGCACTGATTGTAATCATTACAAATATCATTGAAAGCATCATAAGTGACATCATAATACTCATAATATAGCTAAACATACTAGTAAGTTCACCAGTTGTGAGAGTGTTTTGTACAACAAGTTTAGCACCAATCCAAGATACACCAAGTATACAACCATAAACTGCAGTCATCATAATAGGTGCATTGTTAGCAAGTATGGATTCGGCTTTTACAAAGAGTCTATAAAGATTGTCAGCAGCCTTTGAAAACTTATCTTTTTCATAATCTTCTCTGACATAAGCTTTTACAACTCTTATAGCTGAAACATTTTCTTGAACACTTGCATTAAGCTCATCATATTTTTTAAATACTGTATCAAAAATTGGCATAGTCTTTTTAATAATAAGTCCAAGAAAAATACCAAGAAAAGCAATAGCAACAACATAAACAAGACTTAGCTCTACATTAATGAAAAAACACATTATAAGGGCACATATAAGCATAAAAGGTGCTCTTATACACATTCTAAGTATCATTTGATAAGAATTTTGAACATTAGTAATGTCTGTAGTCATTCTTGTAACCAAACCTGATGTTGAAAATTTATCAATGTTAGAAAATGAAAAAGTCTGTATATTTTCATACATTGCCTCTCTTAAGTTACAGGCAAAACCTGTTGATGCTTCTGCGGCATATTTTCCTGCTAAAGCACCAAATAGTAAACTAAACATAGCCATAACAAGCATAAGTCCACCATAAATATACACATTAGTTATATTGCCGGCTTCAATACCTTTGTCAATAATAAGTGCCATAATCATAGGAATAAGAACTTCCATTACAACTTCTAAAGCAGAAAAAAGTGGGGCTAGTAAAGAGGGCTTTTTATACTGCTTTACTTGTGATAATAAAGTTTTTATCATTTATAACAACTCCTTTGCAAAAAAATAGGGGATTGTTCTATACCTAACAATCCGTTGTTTTAGTATATCATTAATTTTAAATATTGTAAACACATTATTTTAATCTTAATAAAAAATTATGTATTGTAGCCTGTATAAAAATATTATATAATAAAGAAAAAAGTAATTTTTAGGAGGTACTTATGAAAAGATTTTATGAAAAGCAAGATTTTAAGGGCTATAAGGAAGTTATAACTAAAGAGGCTGAACTTGAAGTTATTGGCTTTGATATGATTAGATTAGAGCCAAGTGAAAGTATTAAACTTAATTCAGGTGAATATGAACTTGGTCTTGTAATTTTATCTGGTATATGTAGTATAAAGGCAGATGACCTTAATGCAGAAAATATTGGTATAAGAAGAAATGTTTTTGACGGTAAGCCAACTACTGTTTATGTGCCTATAGATACTAACTATACTGTGACAGCTGGTGGTTATGATACTCTTGAAGTTGCTGTATGTAAGGTAAAGGCTGAAAAGAAGTATAAGCCATTTATTGTTATGCCAGATGATATTGTAACAGAGCATAGAGGTAAACTAAATTGGCAAAGAGATGTAAATGATATTATAACTTCTAAATACGAAGGAAAAGTTGACAAAATTGTACTGGGTGAAACTTATGGTTGTGCTGGTCAGTGGTCAAGCTATCCATCACATAAGCATGATACTGATAATATGCCTTATGAAGTTAATATGGAAGAAATATATCATTTCAAAATAAATCCTATTCAGGGCTTTGGTATTCAAGTTATGTATAGTGATGATATGTCATTAAAAGAGAGTTATATTGTTAGAGATGGAGATAGCATTGCTATTAAAAGTGGTTACCATCCTGTGGCTGCTGCTCCAGGCTATAGTGTTTATTATTTATGGGTAATGGCTGGCAATAGTGGCAGAAAACTTACGCCTTGTGATGACCCTAATCACGCTTGGGTTAAGGCAGTTGAAAAAATGGTTTAATATATAATCATTATCCCCTAGTTGGTGAACTAGGGGATAACATTTCATATTAAAGACCTAAAAGCTTTATAGCATCAACATAGCTTGCAATGCCGGCTACAACTTTTTTGGCTTCTTTCATAGCAAGTACAACTGTTGCAGGTTGATGAACTACATCACCACCAGCAAATACACCATTTAATGTAGTCATACCATATGGTTTATCCTTAGTAATAAGATAGCCATTGTCATTAACTTCAATACCTTTAGTAGTAGAGATAATTCTCTTAGCTGGCTTGGAACCAATAGCCACAAGTACTTTGTCACAAGGGATAACGATTTCGTTGCTGTCTTGGTCGATTAACAAGCCCTTAAGATTACCATTATCATCACCTACATATTGAACTGGTGATGAGTTCCACATAAACTTAACACCATCAGCTACCGCACTTTCATACTCGGCTTTTTCAGCTGAAATATTTTCAAGGTCTTTTCTGTAAACAACAGTGACCTTTTTAGCACCCATTCTAAGAGCAGTTCTAGCAGCGTCCATAGCAACATTACCAGCACCAATTACAAGTACAGTATCTCCTTCTTTAACAGGAACTTCTTTTCTTTCCAGGCTATTGCTGTTGAAAAGGGCAACCATTCTAAGGAAGTAGTGTGACTGAATTACACCAACTAAATCCTTACCAGGAATATTAAGTTCTCTTGAAATAGCAGTACCAGTACCAATAAAAATAGCATCAAAACCTTTTTCAAAAAGTTGGTCAATAGTAATATCTTTGCCAATAATTGTGTTGTTAATAAACTGAACGCCTAATTCAGCTATTCTCTTAGTTTCTCTCCTAACAACATCTTTTGGAAGTCTAAATTCAGGTATACCATAAAGAAGTACACCACCAGGCTCATTTTCACTTTCATATACTGTTACATTAAAGCCCATCATTGAAAGGTCACCAGCAACAGTAAGACCAGCTGGACCAGAACCAATTACAGCTACATTACCTCTTGTTTTAGGAGGTATTTTTTCTCTAATAAGCCCCATATCAGCATCAAAGTCAGCAACAAATTGTTCAAGTTTACCGATTCTGATCGGCTTTTTAGCTTTATTTAAAACGCAGTGACCTTCACATTGTTTTTCGTGAGGGCAAACTCTACCACACACAGCTGGTAAGTTAGTTTTTTCAGCCAAAAGACTTCGAGCTTCACCGAAGTTGCCTCTGGAAAGTTGATGTATAAATTCAGGAATATTATTTTCAATAGGGCAACCTGTTTTACACTGAGGTACTTTACAATTAAGGCATCTTTTAGCTTCAGCAAGAGCCTCCTGCATTGTTAAAGGTGTTGCATCATATTGTTCATTTTTATTCATAATTGCCTCCTTAAATTTTATTTTAAAATTTTTTTAAGCTTGTTTAGTAACAAGTTATTGCTTTTAGAATCTAGTATACAAAATCTAATAAAGTGTTTGTCCAAATAAGGAAAATCTGCACAATCTCGTATCAATATCTTGTTATTAATAAGCTTGTTAAAAATTTCTGTAGATGTTACAGTATTTGTTTTAAGTCTAAGAAGAAAAAAGGTTGCTTGAGTATCATAAATATGAACATTATCAAGGTCAAATAATTCTTTAAATATTTTATTTCTTTCTATATTTATAAGATTTCTACTTTTGTTAATAAAGTCATTATCTCTAAACATAACAGTACCACTTAATTCTGCAAATATATTAACTGACCAGGGGTCTTTGTGAGTATTAATATATTCAATAATATCTTTGTTAGAGCAAGCACCGTATCCGAGTCTAAGTCCTGGACAAGCAAAAAATTTAGATGTACCTCTAACAATAAATAAATTATCAAATTCTTCAATAAGAGGCATAGCTGAAACATTTTTATTTGGGTCAGAAAACTCAACATAGGTTTCGTCCATCATAACATTAATGTTGTGAGCTTTGCAATGAATAAGTATATCTTTTGTTTGTTCGCAAGTAACATAAGTACCAGTTGGATTGTTAGGGTTGCATATAACAAGCATATCAATATCATCAGTCAAAACATTTTTTAGTTTAGGTATATTAAGCATAAATTCTTCCTTTTCTTGCAAAGGAAAAAGTTCTGTTTCACCACCTATAAGTTGAATTTCTTTTAGATATTCAGAATAAGCTGGTGACACTATAACAGCCTTTCTTGGATGTATAGATTTAATACACATTGATATAAGTTCAGTTGAACCATTTCCAACCATAATATGCTGAGGACTAATATTGGTGTAATCACTAATAGCTTCTCTTAATGCCACATAAGATACATCAGGGTATGTTGTTGGAGCATCTGTATTATTAGCTATAGCTTTTTTTACAGAATCAGGTAAACCTAATGGATTAACATTACCTCCAAAGTT
>UQRG01000079.1 GCA_900543365.1 uncultured Eubacterium sp.
TAATTATCACCTCAACTAATTATACCATAAAAAAACAAAAAAGCCCAGTTAAACTTGACTTTTTCGACAATCTGAAAAGGCTGTTGTATGACAGCCTTTTGTTTGTATAAAAGTGTTTTATTTTTATTTATTCATACTTCTATCTTTTTCTACAATGTTTTCCACAGCCTTTACAATACCTGCAGTGAACTTGTACTCTTCAAGTGTGCAAAGACCTTCAATAGTAGTACCACCAGGAGAGCAAACTTTATCAACAAGTTCTTGAGGATGTTCATTACTATTGAGGAACATAGTAGCACTGCCAACAACAGCAGTACCAGCAATTTCAAGAGCTTGCTTTTTGTTCATACCCATTTTTTGAGCACCTCTTGCAAGGGCATCAATAAAGGCATAAACATAGGCAGGTGAGCAACCTGCAATAGCACAGAAAACACCAAACTGATTTTCAGGGACTTCTGTAGCAAGTCCAATAGAAGAAAGCAAGTCTTTAACAACATTTAAGTCTTTATCAGATGCAAATTCATTTTTACAAAGTGATGTGGCAGACATTAAAATTTCAGCATTAATATTAGGCATTATTCTAACAAGTCTAACATCAAAGTCGAACATATCAGTAATATTTTCAGTAGAAAGTCCGGCAGCCATAGACACTACAATAGGATTTTCAGCCTTAACAGTATCTCTAATTTCGTTAATGATAGATTTAAACATTATAGGCTTAACTGCTAAAAATAAAACTTTACATTTGCAAGCATCGCTGGCAGTTTTAGCAACATTAATACCTAATGAACTTGCCATATCATTAAGGGCGGATTTATTCTTTCTATTGACAATTATATTTTGAGGTTCAACTTTACCACTTTTAATAAAGCCTCTAATAATTGCTCCACCCATATTACCAGCACCAATAAAACCTATATTCATATCTATTCCTCCTGTATATTAATTGAAATAATTAATTAACTTAATGAAAGCATTGTATCAAGGGACATAACAGCCTCTTTAGCTGTTTGCTTATTAACTGTAACTTGCTTATTAAAATCACCTTTTAAAATATCCTCTAAAGTTTCACAAAGATTTTCAAGAGTAGTTTTATTCATATTCATACAAATACTACCTGTATCAAGTATCTTAATATTCTTGTCTGGAAATCTTTCTTGTAATCTAGTAACAAGATTAAACTCTGTACCAACAATCCATTTAGAACCACTGTCAGCATTTTCAATTGTCTTAATAAGGTAAGTTGTAGAACCTGAACCGTCACATTGTTTAACAACATCGTGTTTACACTCTGGGTGAACAATAATCTTAGCATCTGGATTTAACTTTCTAGCAGCTTCAACCATATCTGTTTTAATTCTATGGTGAACATGGCAATAACCGTTCCAAAGAATCATTTTAACTTCCTCCGGC
Source organism: uncultured Eubacterium sp. (assembly GCA_900543365.1). Lineage (GTDB taxonomy): Bacteria > Bacillota > Clostridia > Lachnospirales > CAG-274 > Gallispira. The sequence goes on from UQRG01000079.1 coordinate 1,414, forward strand.
TTGCAACTATAAGAAAGGGTTTCTGTCTTTTGGTCATAAAGAGCAAAATATTGTTCATCTACACCAAGACTAACAGCAGTGTTAGCACCTAGATTTTGGTCAGGTAAGAAAAGTATTTTATCCTTAACACTAAAGCCCCATTTAACCACCTTTTCAGCATTACCTGATGTAACAGTTGTTCCACCGTGAACACCACAGAAAGCTTTAACTTCAGCCTTAGAGTTAATATATGTAATAGGCACAATACTGTCGCCTAATTCCTTAGTAATAATATTCCAGGCAATTTCAGCACTTTCTCTATCAGCCATATCAGCCATAGGGCATCCAGCAAGAGGAGCAGGTAAAAGTACCTTTTGATAGTCTTCTGAAAGAATATCGGCAGTTTCTGCCATAAAGTGAACACCACAAAAAACAATATATTTTGCTGTTTTATTTTGTTCTGCAATTTGAGCAAGTTTTAAGCTGTCACCAATAGCATCAGCCAAAGCAATGATTTCGTCTTTCTGATAATGATGGGCAAGTATTAATAAGTCATCACCAAGCTGTGTTTTTATTTCTTTAATTCTGTTAGTTAAATTGTCTGTCATTTTTTTATTGCCTCCTTGCTTAAAAAGCTAATATCTAATGGTTTAACACCATTTGTAAGTGAGCCTACAGAAATAACATTGACACCACAACCCTTAAAATTAGCTATTGTATCAATAGTTATACCACCTGATGCCTCTGTAATAATGTGACTAGGCACAAGTTTTTGCAATTCCATTATTTCCTCTGGACTTCTGTTGTCAAACATAATAACATCAGCACCAGCATTAACAGCCTCAATTACCTGTTCTCTTGTTTCTGTTTCAACCTCAACCTTAACCATATGACCAAGCTGTGACTTTACCTTTTCAACAGCTTTAGTTATGCCACCAGCAAAGGCAATGTGGTTATCCTTAAGCATAACACCATCATAAAGTGCGTAACGATGGTTGAAACAACCACCTTTAGTAACAGCATATTTTTCAAATAATCTAAGTCCAGGGTGAGTTTTCCTTGTATCAACAATTCTTATTGATGAATCGTTGAGTTTAGTTACAAGGTTGTTTCCCATAGTAGCAATGCCACTCATAAGTTGCATAAGATTAAGAACAATTCTTTCAGCAGTAAGGAGTGTTGAAACTCTGCCTTCAACTTCAGCAATTTTTTCACCTTTTTTTACTGGCTCACCATCTTTTTTTAATATATTAATGTTGTAGTCATTGCTGAAAAAAGAATATGTCAAATCAATAATATCAGTACCACATACAACACCATTATCCTTAGCTACAAAGTAGCCGGTACCTCTTAAATCATCACCAAAAACAAGTTCAGTTGATAAATCACCTGTACCAATATCTTCTTTCAAGTAAGATGCAATTAATTCTTTAGCAAGTAATTTATTCATTGTTATCCTCCTTTAAGGAACATTATTGATGAAATTTTAACATAAATAGCACATTTTTTCAATAGGAAACCCTTATTAATTGTTGTAAACAAGCTTAAAATCAAATAATTTTAAAAAAATTTATATTGGACGTGCAAAATATGTTAATAACAGCATAGACTTTATTGTATTTAATTTTGGAGGTAACTTATATATGAGTTGCAGTAACAATAGTATTATCTGGATTATAATTGTTTTACTTTTCTGTGGTTGTAATGGTAACAACAACGGTATTGGTAACTTCTTTGGATGCGGTAATGATTGTAATTGGATAATTATACTTGTTATTCTTCTTTGTTGCTGTGGAAACAACAACTTTGGTATTTGCGAGCCTAAGTGCTAATGAAATACTAAAAAAAGGGGACTGTAAAAAACAGTCCTCTTTTTGTTGTAATTTATTTTGTATTAATGATAAATAATAGCAAAACGATATAATAGTAAAATCATAAATTAGTTTTTGTCTAGTAAGTAAAAATGCTCTTTATTAGATTTATCTATCCACATAACATTTAAATTATTATCTTTTGCTAATTTAACGCCTTCATCATAAGGAAGTATAAACAATGCAGTTGAAAACATATCACCTTCAAGAGAACTATTAGCAACAACAGTAACTTCTTTATTGTAATTTGCAGGAAAAAGGCTTTTTCCGTCAATAATATGATGGTATCTTTTTCCATTATAGTCATAGTATCTTTGGTAGTCACCACTTGTAACAGCAGATTGATTAGATAAATCAAAGGAATATACATATTCGTCATTGTTATCAGGTGATACTACACCAGTTTTAAAACTTTCTTTTTTTTCATCATTAATAGCTATAACATTTCCGCCTAGGTTTAATAATGCAACTTTAACACCTTTGGATTTTAGGTATTTAACACTATAATCAGCAGCATATCCTTTTGCTATAGCTCCTACATCAATAGAGGTATATTTATCTTTTATATATACAGTTGATGCTTTTTCATCAATTATAATTGAATTAATATCAGTATGTTTGTTTGCTTCAATAAGTTCTTTTTTAGTTGGAATATTATAAATATTATTATTTAAGGCATTTTCTCTATAATTATGCCATACACTAAGTACAGAACCCATAGCAATATTAACAGTTTTATTGGTCTTTGTATAAGCTTCTTTGCCTGCTTTTATTAATTCTATAGTTTCTTGTTGAACTTTTACTGGTTTAATACCGGCATTGTCATTTATAGTTTTAATATTATTAATTCCTTTGTAATTATTGTAAATATCGAATTGTTTATTTAAATCCAAAAGTTTTGAATGTAGTCCTTTGCTTATACTATTAAATTCATCTTCATTATTTGTGTATATAGTAACAGTGCTGTAGGTGTCAAATACATCTAAATATTCTGTTGTATATTTTTTTTCACTGCAACCACACATAAACAAAAGTAAAAATAGTGTAAATACAATTTTTTTCATTTTTTTCTCCTTTGAGAAGTATATTGTTTTTATTGAGTATACAACAATATTTTTATTATGTCAAAAGTTATAGACAAAAGCCTAAATAAATGTTATAATTATACGGAGTAAGTTTGAATAAGTATATCTTAGGATATATATATTTATAGATATGAGGTAATTTTAATGAAAAATTTAGTAATTGGTGATTTAGTTGCAAAAATCCCTATTATACAGGGTGGTATGGGTGTAGGCATAAGTCTTCACAAACTTGCTGCCGCTGTTGCAAGAGAGGGTGGTATAGGTGTGATTTCTGCAGCACAGCCAGGTTTTAGAGAGCCTGACTTCTATACCAATACCTTTGAGGCAAATATGCGTGCCCTTGAAAGAGAAATAAAACTTGCTAAGAAAGAGTCTAATGGCGGTATAATTGGTGTAAATATTATGGTTGCTGTTACTCATTATGAGGATTTTGTAAAGTGCTGTATTGACAATGGTGCGGATATTATTATTTCAGGAGCAGGTCTTCCTATGGACCTTCCTAAGTTTGCTGCAGGTTCAGATATTAAACTTGCACCTATTGTTTCATCAGCAAAGGCTTGTAAGGTTATTTTCTCCCGTTGGGTTAAGAAATATAACAGACTACCTGATTTACTTGTTATTGAAGGTCCAAAGGCTGGAGGTCACTTAGGCTTTAAGGCTGAAGAAGTCTTGTCTATTGACAATTTTGATGATGAAATACTTAAAATAATAGAAACTAAAAAGGAATTTGAACAAAAATATAACAAGACTATTCCTGTTGTATTTGGTGGTGGTGTATATTCTAAGGAAGATGTTAATCATTGTATTAATGACCTTGGACTTGATGGTGTTCAAATGGCTACTCGTTTTGTAGCAACTGAAGAGTGTGATGCTGATATAGCTTTTAAAGAGGCTTATGTTAATGCAAAACTTGAAGATGTTAAAATAGTTAAAAGTCCGGTAGGTATGCCGGGCAGAGCATTAAACAATCATTTTATTAAAGATATTGTGCCAGAGGGCTGTAAGATTTCACGCTGTTTTAAATGTCTTGTTCACTGTGACCCTAAGACTATTCCATATTGTATATCTCAGGCACTTTTTAACGGTGCAAATGGTGATATTGATAATGCACTTGTGTTCTGTGGTGAAAATGTTTACAAAATTGACAAAATTTCAACTGTTAAGGATATTATAGATGAGGTTTTGGAAAGATAAAAATAAAAATATTGAAATGTAATGAGAGGTTAAAGAAATGAATAATATACCAGATAATACTAAACTTATTGAAGCTATTAAGCAGTTTAAGGCTGTAAGAACTGTAATTTTTCAAGAAGAATTTTATAAGGCTGTAGTTGCTACAAGATTTTTCGTACCTGTAGCTGTTGAAAAGAGTGACAGCAAAGATAAGAAGGGCAAGTATTGTGCTGTTACAACTAGTGATGGCTTAAAGTTAATAAGTGTTTTCTCTAGTAAGGAAGAACTTGAAAAGTGTTATGGCGATAGAGATGATGTAATTGGTGTTTTACACGATTTCCAAATTTTAAGAAGCTTAATCGTTAATGAAAAAAATGGTCTTGATGGACTTGTTATTGATGCAAAGGGCGAAAATATTGCTATACTTAGAGAGGAAATGCTTCCAAGAGAATAGTAGAGGGGTTTATACTTATGAATGTTCCAGTTGATAATACTGAGCTTGTAAAAGTTGCAAATAAAATAAAGGAAAATAACACACAAGAAAATAGATTGACTTTTCTGAAATATTTATTGAGTGCTAATTTCATTTTGCCTGTAGTTGTTATTCCTGAACCTGTTAATAACAAAGTATCAGCTGATGCTACAGTTAATTACTTCTCTATGGAAACAAGTCAAGGTCTTGTATATTTGGTTGTATTTACAAGTGGCAGTGAATTTGAAAAATGGAACAAAAATCCTAATAAAATGTATCTAATAAGAGAATATGACAATATTAAAAATATCGTAATGAATAAAAAAGAATATGATGGTTTTGTCATTGACCCTTGTGGATGTAATATGGCTATTCAAAAAAGTCTTATACAAAATATTGAAAAAGCAAGCAATCCAGAAGTTCTAATTAAGCCTGAAAAGGTACAGACAGAAGGCAATGTAGGACTTAAACAGGTGTATAATCCTCCGGAAAACCTTAAAAATGCTTTGCTGGATTATTTTAAATCTCAAGATAATATAAGTAAGGTTTATTATATGGAAACTGTTAGAAAGGGCGAAACTTCTAAAACACCTGTTCTTGTTGTTGAATTTTGCAAGGAAGGTAGTCTTAAGGCTGCCTTTGACGATATTGCTGAAGTTGCTCATTCGGTAATGCAAAAAGGTGAAACTATTGGACTTATGCCTGCTTTTGATAAAGTAGCACAAAAATATATAAAGGACGCAGATCCTTTTTACAGAAAATAAGAGGTGTACTATGATTAATGCATTATCGGAGAGTATAGTTAATTTAAAGGCTGACTCATCTGTTGAAAACAAAAAGAATTTTGTATCTAAGTTAATAAGTGAAAAGTTTTTTGTGCCTGTAATTGTTGAGGCTGATGAAAAAACTCACAATATTACTAAAATGGGATATTATTCAATAGCTGCTGAAAGTGGCAGCTATCTCCTTGTTTTTACAAGTGTAGAGGCTATTGGAGCTTGGAGAAAAGATGTTCAGTTTTTAGAGCTTGGATTTAAAGATGTGTCTAGTCT
>UQRG01000080.1 GCA_900543365.1 uncultured Eubacterium sp.
CTATTGAATTTATGCAAAATATACTACTTTTAACTATAATATACCCTGCAATCTATATTTTATTCAGAGTATGCCTTATATATTCATTAAGACATACTCTAATTAATTATATATTATTTAAATTATTTAAAGTATTCAACGCCAGAAATAAATATCTTTTGATCCTTTTCGCCAGGTACATTAGTGAATATTCCATTACCAATTCTCTCTGAATGACCCATCTTACCTAATACTCTACCATCCGGACTTGTAATACCTTCAACAGCATAAATAGAACCATTTGGATTATACTTAATATCATAAGTAGGTTCACCATTAATATTAACATACTGAGTTGCAATTTGACCATTATCAGCAAGGGCTTTAATTGTAGCCTCATTAGCTACAAATCTACCTTCACCGTGAGAGAATGCTACTCTGTGAACCTGACCAACAGCAGTATTCCATAACCAAGGTGACTTGTCAGAAATAATCTTAGTATCAGCAAGGCAAGAAATATGTCGACCAATAGTATTGAATGTAAGAGTTGGTGCAGTTTCTTCCATATCTCTAATTTCACCATAAGGTACAAGACCAAGCTTAATAAGAGCCTGGAAACCATTACAAATGCCTAACATAAGACCATCTCTGTTCTTAAGCAAATTCATAGTAGCTTCCTTAACTTTTGGATTTCTAAATACAGCAGCAATAAACTTACCTGAACCCTCTGGTTCATCGCCGGCAGAAAAACCACCAGGAATCATAATAATCTGACTATTGTTAATCATTTCTGCCATTTTATCAATACTCTCAGCAAGCCATTCATTCTTAAGGTTACTTATAACAAGAGTATCTGCAATAGCTCCAGCATTTTCAAATGCCTTCTTAGTATCATACTCACAGTTAGTTCCCGGGAACACAGGAATAAATACCCTAGGAGCAGCAATACCCTTGCCAGTATGCTTTTTAACTGCAATTTCAAATGGCTTAAGAGTAATATTCTTAGTATCAAATGTGCTATAATATTTAGTTGGGAAAATTCTTTCAAGTGGCTTAAACCAAGTCTTTTTAGCCTCATCAATAGTTATTACTTCTCCATTAACCTTGAATAGATTTTCTTCAATAGTTTCACCGATTATCTTATAGTCATAACCTTCTAAAAGTTCCTTAACTGACTCTTCATCTCCAGGAATTTCAAGAATAAATGAGCCATAATTATAATTAAATAAATCATCATCGTTTATTTCAAAGCCAATATCATTACCAAATGCCATTTTACTTAAAGCAGCAGCAATACCACCTTGACCAATTGTGCCAGCAGCAGTAACAGCCTTGTCTTTAATAAGTTTACTAACTAACTTAAGTTCTTAATAAGTGAATCAAATACAGGCAAATCATTATCATCATATTCAGTTGTAAGTTTAACTATATAACTTTCAATTGTTTTAAGTTCTGGTGAAATAATAGTATCAATATCTGAAACATCAACAGCAAATGAAACTAATGTAGGCGGAACATCTAAGTCATTAAATGTACCAGACATACTATCTTTACCACCAATTGAAGCTGTACCGAGCTTCATCTGGGCAACTAATGCACCAAGTAAAGCACTAAAAGGCTTACCCCATCTTTCAGGTGTATTACCCAATCTTTCAAAATATTCCTGGAAAGTAAGTCTACAAGAATCATAATTTCCACCAGTTGCAACTATTTTAGCTACAGATTCAACTACTGCATATAATGCACCGTGGAAAGGACTCCATTTGGCAACCTTTGGATTATATCCAAAACTCATAAGAGTTGCTGTAGTAGTATCACCATCTAATACTGGAACTTTAGCAGCCATAGCCTCTACCGGTGTAAGCTGATTTTTACCACCAAAAGGCATAAGAACTGTACCAGCACCAATAGTAGAATCAAATCTTTCAGAAAGACCTTTCTGACAAGCTACATTTAAATCAGAAAGAGTTTCAAGCCATTTTTCTTTAATATTTCCAGAAGTTTCAACCTTAGCTGGTTTTTCTGCAGGTGACTTAACTTCTACTGTTGTATATTGTGCAGCACCATTTGTATCAAGAAAATCTCTTGAAATATTTACAATATCATTACCATTCCAGAACATCTTTAATCTTCTGTCATCAGTTACTTCTGCAACAACAGTAGCCTCAAGATTTTCTTCATTAGCAAACTTAATAAATCTATCAACATCACTCTTGTCTACAACAACAGCCATTCTTTCTTGAGATTCAGAAATAGCAAGTTCAGTACCATCAAGACCTTCATACTTCTTAGGTACTAAGTCAAGATTAATTTCAAGACCCTCTGCAAGCTCACCAATAGCAACAGATACACCACCTGCACCAAAGTCATTACATCTCTTAATCATTCTGCTAACTTCAGAATTTCTAAATAATCTCTGTATCTTTCTTTCTGTAGGTGCATTACCCTTTTGAACTTCAGCACCACAAGTGTGTATAGATTCAGTATTATGCTCCTTAGAAGAACCAGTTGCACCACCACAACCATCTCTACCAGTTCTACCACCAGTTAAAATAATAATATCGCCCTTTTCTGGTCTCTCTCTTACAACATCACTCTTTTTAGCAGCGGCTATAACAGCACCGATTTCCATTCTTTTAGCAACATAACCCTCATCATAAATTTCTGTAACCTGACCTGTTGCAAGACCAATTTGATTACCGTAAGAGCTATAACCGTGAGCTGCTGAACGCACAAGCTTAGACTGAGGAAGTTTACCTGGAATAGTATCCTGAACAGGCACTGTAGGGTCACCTGCACCAGTAACTCTCATAGCCTGATATACATAACTTCTACCAGAAAGAGGGTCTCTAATACAACCACCAATACAAGTTGCAGCACCACCAAAAGGTTCGATTTCAGTTGGATGGTTATGGGTTTCGTTTTTAAACATAATAAGGTAGTCTTCTGTCTTACCATCAATATCAACTGGCACCACAATACTACAAGCATTAATTTCTTCAGATTCATCGAAGTTTGCAAGTTTTCCTTGAACCTTTAATGCTCTCATACCCATTACAGCAATATCCATTAAACACTGCGGCTTATTTTCACGACCTAAATCCTTCTTTAAATCAAGATACATTTTGTAAGCATCTTCGATGACCTTCTTATACTTACCATCTTCAAATTTAACATCTGTAATATTTGTTGCAAATGTAGTATGTCTACAGTGGTCTGACCAATAAGTATCAATAACTTTAATTTCAGTAATGCTAGGGTCTCTTTTTTCAGTATCTTTAAAATATTTCTGACAGAAAATAATATCAGCATCACTCATTGCAAGACCCATTTCAGCCCTTAAAGCAAGAAGTTCTGCTTCACTTTTATCAATAAATCCAGTTAAGGTTTCAACGGTTTTAGGAATATTAAGTTTCATTCTTAATGTTTCTGGCTTTTCCATTGAAGCCTCTCTTGAATCAACAGGGTTAATGCAATAATTCTTGATTTTTTCAATATCTCCTACTGTTAATTTACCCTTTAATACAAAAATTTTAGCAGCATTAATAACAGCATTATCATCTCCAGATATAATCTGAACACACTGCATAGCAGAGTCAGCTCTTTGGTCATACTGTCCCGGTAAATACTCCATACCAAAAGCTACTTCATCATCAGAAATATCAAATTTTTCAAGATAAACATTATCAACAGGAGGTTCTGAAAATATAGTTTTTTCAGCTACAGCAAAAGCATCATCAGAAATATCTTCTACATCATATCTGTAAAGTATTCTTAAACCTTCAAGAGCTGATATTTCAAAATTTTCCTTAATGTCGGCAAAAAGCTGACTAGCCTCAATATCACAGCCTTTTTTCTTTTCTACAAAAATTCTTTTAATAGACATAATAGTTATCCTTTCTGTTTATATATTAATTTCATTTTTTGTCATTTTCAAGAAAGCCTTCTAATCTCATTTTTTTATATTCTGCAAACTTACCCTCATCAAGTGCATTTCTTATTTCTTCCATCATATTATTAAAGAAATAAAGATTATGAATAACACAAAGTCGCATTGCAAGCATTTCCTTAGCTTTAAACAAGTGTCTAATGTATGCTTTACTATACCTTTGGCAAGTAGGACAATGACATTCATTGTCAATCGGTGTGTCATCAAGCTCATACTTAGCATTAAGTAAATTTAACTTACCCTTGTTTGTGTAAACATTAGCGTGTCTACCATTTCTAGCAGGCAATACACAATCAAAAAAGTCAACACCTCTATCAACAGCCTCAAGTATATTAGCTGGTGTACCAACCCCCATCAAATAAGTCGGCTTATTTTTAGGAAGATAAGGAACTACATTTTCAATTGTTTCATACATTTTATCGTGACTTTCACCTACAGCAAGACCTCCGATAGCATATCCAGGTAAGTCAAATTCACTTATTCTCTTTGCGTGTTCAATTCTAATATCCTTTAAAGTACCACCTTGATTAATACCAAAAAGAAGCTGATGTCTGTTTATGGTATCTTCAAGAGAGTTAAGCTCATTCATTTTAACAATACATCGTTCAAGCCAGCGAGTTGTTCTTTCAACAGACTTTTGGATATATGTTCTATCTGCAAGAGATGGCGGACATTCATCAAAAGCCATAGCAATAGTTGAACCCAGGTTAGATTGAATTGCCATACTTTCCTCTGGTCCCATAAATATTTTATGACCATCAATGTGAGAATTAAAATAAACACCTTCCTCTTTAATCTTTCTAAGAGTTGTAAGAGAAAAAACTTGAAATCCACCAGAATCAGTAAGTATAGGCTTATCCCAAACCATAAACTTATGAAGACCACCGAGCTTTTTAACAACTTTATCACCAGGTCTTAAGTGAAGATGATAAGTATTTGAAAGCTCAACTTGGCATTTAATATTCTGCAAATCTTCAGTAGATACTGCACCTTTAATAGCAGCAGTTGTACCTACATTCATAAATACAGGAGTTTGAATAGTGCCGTGTACAGTTTCTAACTGACCTCGTTTAGCACTGCCCTCTGTCTTTAATAATTTATACATAGCAAACCTCTTATAATTATTTTTAACATTAGTATACAACAAATTTAAAGATAATTCAATTTATAATTGCAAAAAATCCGAAAAAAAGTTATACTGTTACTATAAAGTACATTTTACTAAATTTTATATAGTATAATAGGAGAATAAAATGAATAAAATTAAGCTTAGAGCAACAACAACATTCGGACTTGAAGCTGTTGCTAAAAGAGAAATTGAAAATTTAGATTTTTCGGATATTAAGGTATCTGATGGATATGTTGAATATATAACAGACTATAGAGGAATTGTACAATCAAATCTATGGCTTCGTACAGCAGATAAAATTTTAATGGTTATTGGAGAATTTGAAGCAGTTACTTTTGAAGAACTTTTTGACAATACCTTTGCTTTACCTTGGACTAACCTTATACCAAAGGACGGTAATTTTATAATTACTGGTAAATCATTTAAATCTACACTTTCTAGTGTGCCTGCTTGTCAATCAATAACCGAAAAAGCTATAATTAAGAAATTACAAACCAAATACGATATAAAAAGATTTCCTAAAACCGGAGCTGAATATACAGTACAGGTTTCTATATTAAAAAATAAGGTTACACTTACACTTAACACCTCTGGTCCTTCACTGCATAAAAGAGGTTATCGTCACGGACAAGTAATAGCACCTTTAAAAGAAACTATGGCTGCTGCTCTTATTGAATTAAGCTATTGGAAAAAAGATAGAATTTTTCTTGACCCTTGTTGTGGTTCTGGTACACTTCCTATTGAAGCTGCAATGATTGGCAGAAATATTGCACCTGGACTTAGTAGAAAATTTGCCTCTGAAAAATGGGATTTTATTCCTAAAGAACTTTGGCAAGACGAAAGAAAAAAAGCATATTCTGCTATAGATTACGATTGTAAATTGCAAATTTATGGTTCTGATATAAACGCTCACGCCGTCGAAATTGCTAAAGTAAATGCAGAAAATGCCGGTGTTGATGATTGCATAACATTTAGACAAATTCCTTTTAATAAACTTAAATTAATGGGTGACTATGGCGTTTGCGTATCTAACCCACCTTATGCCGAAAGAATGGGTAATCTTGCAGATGTAGAAAGACTTTATACAGATATGGGTAAGCTTTTTAAAACAAATAAAACTTGGTCTACATATTTTATTACTTCGCACGAAGGCTTTGAAAAACTATATGGCAGAAAAGCTGATAAAAAAAGAAAATTGTTTAACGGTAATGTTAAAACTGACTACTACCAATATTTCGGTGAAAGACCACCAAAAAAATAAATATTTATTATATAAAACAAGGATGAAGCTATTAAAAGTTTCATCCTTATTTTAAAATAATTTAAATATAAATAAAAATTTATTGATTTAATATTTGACGACCTTCTGTATTTATTGTATAATTATCTTTATGTATTAACTGGCTAATAGGCACTATCTCGTACCCCTTTTCTTTCAAACCCTTAATTATAGTATCTAGGACATCTGGTGTAAATTTCGCATCATTGTGAAATAATATTATTGAACCATTACCTAAATGCTTGTGATTAAGTACTTGCTTTATTTCGTGTTCACTCCCCAATTCTTTCCAATCTAAACTATCAATATCCCACTGTACTGGATAATAATTACACTCCTCAGCAGCAGTAATTACTGTATCATTATATTCACCAAATGGTGGTCTGTATAAATTAGGTTCTATATTTAATAAGGACTTTATCTTGTTATGACATTCCATAATATTTTTCTTATTTTCTTCAAGACTTAATTTTGAACTATGAGGGTGTGTATTACTGTGGTTACCAATATCATTACCTGCCTCATAAATCTTCTTAACCTCTTCAGGGTATTTATCAACCCAATAACCACACAAGAAAAATGTTGCATTTACATTG
>UQRG01000081.1 GCA_900543365.1 uncultured Eubacterium sp.
TTACCATTAGTATCAACTACACTTAACTTACCACCTTCACCGCCAAATACAATATAATTATCAACAGCAGTTGCACCACTCCAGTAGAAACCATTGTAGCTACCTTTTTCACCAGCAATTTTCCAAATATATTCACCTGTTAAGGCATCAAGACAATAGTAATATCCTGAGCCATTATTACCTGTTACTACTGTACCTGCATATACTCTACCCTTGTTGTAATATATAGGTGTTAAGCCTTGTGAATTTGTTTCATCCCCAGGGAGTTCACTTGTCCATAACTTTGACAAATCATCAGCATTTAAGGCTTCAACTTGACCTTTGTCTAACTGAACAAATATTTTACCATCACCATAGGCAATAAAGTATGTATAACCAATAGCTGAATCAAGAGTAGCTTTTGCAATAATTTCACCAGTTGTTTTATCAATTTTTAAAACATTAGTTGACTCTGCTGTATAAATACAATTATTAGCAATAACTGAACCTGCCATAGCAGACCAGCCATTTTTAATCTGTGTTGCCCATTTAACTTTTACATTATCTGGAGTTGGAGTTTGAGCCTTTACAACAGGAATGCCTTTTGTATCTTTTCTAAATAATCCCCACTCAACATTTGTATCAGTATTATTTGTAGTAGTTTCTGTAGTTGACTCACTTGAATTAACCTTATCAAGTACAATATCTATTGTTACTCCAGCACCACTAACAGTAAAGTCCCCAGTCTTAGTAACATATCCCTCAGCACTTGCCTTATAAGTATAGTTACCATTAAAAAATGAATATGAACCCCAACTAGGCTCTATAACCTTGCCGTCACTATTTTTTACTTCAAGGGTTGCTGTGTCTGGATTAACATTTATAGTTGAATAGTAGCCATAAATTTCAGCTTCATAATCATCCACATAAAATACTTCAACAGTATCCCCAGCATTAGGTATAACTTGGTCAATAGACGTAGATGCCATTTCACCATTCACTTTTGTCATCCAGCCACTTTTGCTGCCATTAGTGTATGCTGCTAATGTGTCACCCTTAGGTGTAGTTATTGATGACAAATAGCCACCATACTGACCAACAGAATAATCGCAGCTATATCCATTGTCAGTTAAAACATTTTGTAATATTGTACCTGCATCTTCACCAGTTACATCATAGTTAGTATTTATCCACTCCTCATAAGCAGTATGACCACTAGTGCCGTGAATAGTGTCGCCAGTTACAATAAAGGTGATTTTATCTGCTGATGCAAACACATTAAAGCTTAATGCCATTACAAAAGCAAGTATAATTGCAACAAAACGACTAAATTTTGTCTTAATCATTTAAAGACCTCCTTTTTTATATTATTGCATTAAAATATACACACTCTCCACCTAAGAGTATGTTCTAAAAAGTCACAACGGCAAGTATTCTGACTTGTACATCAACCTTAGCTACGCCTTCTCATTAAAAATAACAATGGCATAATGTAGCCTCGTCCGTACTTACAGCAGAGGTAAGACTGTACTGGATTTACACCAGTTTCCATAACCGTCAGCACTTTTTATTCAATTACAGAAAACAGTATAACATTAATTTAAAACTGTTTCAACATTTTTTTATAAAAGACCAAATTTTTTCTTAACACGAGTAATTTTTTCAACTAAGGGATTTGCAAATAAATATATAAAGCAAACTGTTGAAACTGCGTGAACTAAATCAAAAACAAAGCCTGATACCATCATAGTTAAAATCATAGGCAATGTAATAGTATCCTGTGTCATAAGAACAGATGATGTGTTCATAATTGTACCATATATTAACAAAACAGAAATAAAAGCAAATATAGCAATAGGTATTCTTCTAGGCATATTGTTTTTAATAAAAAATAACCTTAAAGCACCGGCAAGAAAGCCAATTATACCAAAGGCAAACATTTGCCAAGGTGTCCAAGGTCCTTGACCGAAATAAAAATTACTACAAAATCCACTTAATGCACCAATTATAAAACCAGACTCACTGCCTAAACATATTCCCGATATAATAACTAATGCACTAACTGGCTTAACTTGAGGAAAAGGTGCAAAAACTATTCTGCCAGCTACACATATAACACACATACTGGCTATAATAACTATTTCCCTTACTCTCATTCTTCTACTTTCAAAAAGAATAAAAAAAGGTGTCATAGTCATTAAAATAATAGCAAAACTAATAACATAATATTTTCTATTGTCTAAAAATGTTATACCAAACCATATTGAAATAGGTATTAAAAATAATATTATTAAACTGGATAAAAGTATTCTTTTGTTTAATGTTGCTTTTAGTCTTTCTTCTCTTTTGTTAGTCATATTATCTGGTGGCTTAGGTCTATTATTATTGCTAACAACAATATTTTCATTTTTATTAAAGGCTGAAATAATTTCCTCTGTAGTAATTCCATTGTCTACAATACCAGATGCAATTTTACAAGCAGGAGTTGTATAAAAAAAGTTGTCTGTAAAAAAGCTATGAGTAAAACTAGGATTTACAAGCTGACCATCAAAACACATAGCACATCTATCAGCGAACCTACTACAAAACTCAATATCGTGACTAACCATCACAACAGTAATACCTAAATTTCTTATTATATAACCTAACTTTCCTTTCATAAAGGAATCAATACCCTTTGTAGGTTCGTCTAAAAGTAATATATCAGGTTCAAGTAAAAGCAACTTACAAATAGCACACCTTTGCAACTCACCACCAGATAAATCATTAGGATTTTGCTCCAACAAGCTTTCTATTTCAAGAAGTTTTACAGCCTTATCTATATTTTTGCCAGTTGACTTTAAATCTAACAGAATATTTCTTTCTGTAAACAATGCTATAGGACTTTGAGGTAACATAAGTACCTTACCTTTTATATTTAAATTACCACTATAAGCCTTATTAAGCCCTGCAAGAACACGAAGAGTTGTTGTTTTGCCACTGCCATTGCCACCAAGTATAGCAAAGACCTCACCCTTTTTAATGTCAATATCCATATTTCTAACAATATCTTTATCCTTTTTATATGCAAAAAATAGTTCCTTACCCTTTATAACAGACTCCTTAGATATATTTTCATTAACATTAATATAATATTTACTATTAGCATAATTGTTAAGCCAAATTTTAGCCTCTGTAACTGTTAAAGGTGAATCACCTAAACCTGAAACAGCAGAATGTATTCTTACACCAGCTGGCATTGCAATTTGCATAGGGTGGCTTTTTTCTCTTAATTTAGCCATTATACACTGTGGCTTATCTTCAGCAATTATGCTACCATTGTCCATAACAACCACCCTTTTTGCATAAGGCATAACTTCATTTAAATTATGCTCAGACATAACAACAGCAATACCAAGTTCACTATTTATTCTGGCAATAGCTCCTACAAATTCAGCAGATGCAAGAGGGTCAAGTTGTGACAAAGGCTCATCTAACACAATAACATCAGGCTTCATAACAAGAACTGATGCAAGATTTAAAAGTTGCTTTTGACCACCGGAAAGTTCATAAGTGTTTTTGTGATACCAACTATTAATACCAAAAAATGCAGCAACTTCACTGCATCTTAATTTAATTTCATCCCTTTTAATTCCCATATTTTCAAGTCCAAAAGCAAGCTCGTGCCAAACTTTATCTGTTACAATTTGACTATCCGGATTCTGCATTACATAGCCAACATTAACGCCCTTATTAACAACAAAACCTTTAATATTGCCATAAGGTGTTAACTCTTCTTTTAGATGCCTTAATAAAGTAGTTTTACCACAGCCACTTTCACCACATAACAGTATAAAATCTCCATTATTTATTTTTAAATTAATATTATTAAGTATAAGTTTGTCACTATCAGTATAACAAAAACTTAAATCTTTGATTTCAATAATTTCCATTTTGACACCTCATAGAAGTCATAAACAAAAGGTAAAAAAGCTATAGTAAAAAAGGCTATATAATAAGGTATTGCACCAGCAAAGCTTTCCATATAAATAACAGGATAAAATTCAAATCTTAATGCTTCATTAATAAAACCATAAGAAACAATAACAGTAAAAAACAATGTAACAAACATAATAATTTTGTCCCTTAATGTGAATTTAAATATACTGTAATTTGTTCTGCCTTTTTTGCCATATCCTCTAGCCTGCATAGAGTCTGATGTTACAATAGAACCTTCAAGTACCCAAGACACAAGAGAAGATATAGCCTTACCACCTATAATAATTTTATCTTTAAATCTTGCTGTTTTTATATCCCTGCCCATAACTTTTTGGCTTTCAAGTATAGTGTTAAGATGAAGTTTTAACCTAGGTACAAGCCTTAATGTCATAGATACTATTAAAGAACCTTTAGGCATTATTCTACCAAAAATATAGACAATTTTGTCACTTGTCATAACATAGTTAAATATACCAAACCAAAGTATAACACAAAAAAGCATAAAGGCAGTACACATACCATAAAGTATAGATTCAAGAGTAATTGGATTACCCCAATAAAAAAGTATAGTTTCACCCTTGTGTGAAAACATAGGATTTAATAGGGCAACTACAACTATAAGAGGAATAGTTGTCAATATGGATTTAACACTTTTGCCAATATATTTAGTATAAAATACAGCACCTAAAATAGATATGCCTATTATAATAGGATTATAACTTGCCATTGATATAGCAAGTACAGCCACAAAATATATAAATTGAGTTAAGGGATGTAATGATTTAAAATCAGTCATTTTTTACCTTACTTTATTCTAAATACAATAATTTCAGCCAATATCCAGTAAAGAGCCAATATAGGAATAACAATAATAGGCATATACATTAAAAATGACTTGAAATCAACTATGTATGTTCTAAACTCAGCAGCTAAAAAAGCTAAACCAAAATAACACATAACCCTTAATATAGCTAATCCCATTTTAAGATTTTTATCAGTCATAACATTAATTTCTCTGCCACAGTTTCCACACTTTGCCCTAATAGCAAATAAATTGTTATTTATTTTATTTGGAACAGCATAACTTTTGCATTTATCACAATATATTTTCATACTATTTCTCCTTTATTCATTTTAAAATACTCACATATTAAGAATACATTATATAAGAGTTTTTGTCAAAGATTATTTATCATTATTCAAGGATTGGCTTATATGAAATTAACTAAATTTATTGCTACAGCACCAGCTGTATTATATTGTTGAAGAAGTAAAAAATAAAATTGCAAAAGATAGAACAAATATGGAAGAAATATTAAGAACTGCTCCTCAATATTGTAAATATAACAATGGAGAAGTTCTACCAAATAAATACATATATGACAACTTTTCAATTACAGAATCTAAATTAAAAATGCTGTTACAAACCAAATTATTTGTAACAGCATTTTTACTATTCAGCATTCTTGCCGTGGTATCGTGATATATTCATAAGAACACCCATACTAGCAAGCATCATTACAAGTGAAGTACCACCATAACTAATAAATGGAAGTGGAATACCTGTATTAGGTATTGTATTTGTAACAACGGCAATATTAATCATAACCTGTATAGCAATCATAGATGTAATACCTGTAGAAATAAGCATAGCAAAAGGTTCTTTAGAATTTCTAATGGCTATGTAAATACCTCGCCATATAAGCACAATAAAAAGACTAACCACAATAGCTGCACCAAACCAGCCTAATTCCTCACATATAATAGCAAATATAATATCGTTCTGTGCTTCAGGCATATAACCTAACTTCTGTCTTGAACCACCTATACCAAGTCCAAACATACCACCACTGGCAACAGAATAGAGAGATTGCAAAACCTGATAACCTTTTTCATTAGCTACCTGCTCCGGATGAAGCCAAGCCTCAACTCTATCACTTCGCCAAGAACCAAATACCATAAAGAGTACACCGCCTACACCTAAAGCCGCTATAGATAATGAATATCTCAGTTTAGATGAGTAAACAAAAAGAAGTACAACACTTATACCACCCATAACAATAGCTGTACTTAAGTTCTCAAGGGCAACTATTCCTGTTGGAACAAGAGCTATTGCCATATATTTGCAAACTCCTTTAAAGTCGTCAAGTAGCTTAGGTGAATGTTCAAGTAAAGTTGCCAAAGTTATAATAATAGCAAACTTGGCAATTTCTGAAGGCTGAAACTCAAAACCTATGTTTAACCATCTTCTTGCACCATTATGTACAACACCTAAAGGGGTAAATACAAGAAGCAAAAAAACAATTGAACCAAAGTAAACAGGCTTAACTATATATTTAAGAACTTCATAATCTATTTTAGTAACAAAATACATACACAAAAAGCCTGCTGCAGAGTATATTAAATCCTTTTTAAGAAAAGAATACATATCTGCATTTTCGCCTTGACCGGCTGTGTAATAACTGGAGCTAAATACCATAATTATACCAATAGCAACAAGTAGTATAACACAAAGTAGAATAACATAATCAATTTGACCTCTGTACTTAACTTTTGTATTTCTACTAATTTTTCTTGGTGTTCTAGTTTCGTTTTTTCTTTCTCTAAGCTCAGTGTTTGTATATGTTGTTGATGTTTTTGTTTTTCTCTCAGGTCTAATAGGAGGAAGCTCACCCCTGCTACCATAATTATTCATATAAATCACCAATCTTTATTTTAACTTTCTAACATAGTCTTTAAATATTTCGCCTCTTTGCTCATAGGACTTAAACATATCCCAACTGGCACAAGCAGGTGAAAGAAGAACACAGTCACCCTTGTCAGCATTTTCATAACAAAGGTCAATTGCTTCTTCAAATGTATCAGCAGTCTTATAATTAGTAAAGTCTGCTTTATTAAGAGTATCTACAATTTTATCCTTAACTGCACCAATAACAGCTACAAACTTAACTCTACCCTTAAAAGTAT
>UQRG01000082.1 GCA_900543365.1 uncultured Eubacterium sp.
AACTTGTTCTTATTAATAAGAGCGAAACTTCTTATGACAGCAAGGCATCTCTTGTTATAAATGATAAAATAGGTGTGGTTTTATCTGATGTTTTAAGACAGATTGAAAAAAATAAAAAAAATTGAAAAAAACTAAAAAAAGTTGTTGACAAATTATAAAAGGTCTGCTATAATATTATTTGTGTTCGGGTGATAAACAAAACACAGGAACACAAAATGGGAGCATAGCTCAGCTGGGAGAGCATCTGCCTTACAAGCAGGGGGTCACAGGTTCGAGCCCTGTTGTTCCCATTATGGCGAGATAGCTTAGCTGGCTAGAGCGTCCGGTTCA
This sequence comes from uncultured Eubacterium sp., assembly GCA_900543365.1. Classification (GTDB taxonomy): domain Bacteria; phylum Bacillota; class Clostridia; order Lachnospirales; family CAG-274; genus Gallispira. Next base: position 331 of record UQRG01000082.1, read on the forward strand.
TACCCGGAAGGTCAGCGGTTCGAATCCGCTTCTCGCTATTAACGAGCACCACGACCTTTCTGTTTATGTTAAAAGGTTGTGGTGTTTATTTTTTGCAACATTTTTAACTACTTCATAATAATTGTCGTAGTTGCCCAGCAAGGTGTTGTGTATGTAAGATAATTTGTTCGTTATGAATTATCTTATAGGGAGATTAGAATTTTGATTTAACTCTAGCTGGGGTTAATAAAGTTCTAATCTCCTATTTTTTATGTGTTGATTTTTTTAATTAAGTTTTCATAATAATTGCTTATTCAATTTCCAAAATAATAGTATTTAAATTGTTGTTGATTTTACCTTTCTGTTTTACAAAAAAATTGAAATTTTTATGCAATTATTTTATTTTTTTATGCTGAAATTTTGTTATATATATGTTATAATGTATTTAATAATAAAAGGCAAGTTTAAGAGGAGGTATTATTATGAAAAAATTTTTATCTATCATTTTAGTGGCAACAATGTTTTTTGGCACAACAGTTGTGTATGGTGGAAATAATGATGAAAATGTTACTGTGAATATTGACGGAGTGACTTTGGATTTTGATGTTGAACCAGTAATTGAAAATGGCAGAGTTCTTGTTCCTATGCGTACAATATTTGAAAATCTTGGATGTAATGTTTCATATAGTGTAAGCAATGGCAAAAAGTTTGTAAATGCAGTAAGAGGTGATGACTATATCTCTCTTGAAGTAGGTACAAAGGAAATGTTTATAAATGGTAAAAGTTACTCCCTTGATGTACCTTCTAAAATTATAAAAGGCAGAACTCTTGTGAATTTGCGTGTGGTATCTGAGGGACTTGGGGAAAAGGTTGTTTGGCTTGGAAATATAAAAACTGCTTGTATTTATAAGAAACACGGACTTCACCAAGTAGCCAATGTAACATCTGAAAAGTTAATTAAATCTGATGATGACAAAGCTCTTGTAAAGATTAATTATTCTTATCCTGTTATAGAAAATAGAGATGGCAAAGAGAAAAATGAATATTTAGATTATATTAACAGTGAATATAAGACTTATGCAGAAGAATTTGTCAAGAAGGCAGAGAGCTTTGAGAAAGATGCAAGGGAACTTCTTGTTGAAAATGGAGAAAGCAACTTTTTACCTTATGAGTTTAATTTGTCATATAAGATAAATACAGATAGAAAGGGTATAATTTCTATTACAAATTATATGTATTATAATACAGGAGGTGCCCATCCTAATTCTGAAAGAGTTTCACGCATATTTGATTTAAACAATAAAAAGGAACTTGTACTTTCTGATATTGTAAATGGTGATAATAATCAGATTAGTGAAATGATTTATGATGCGTTTGTGACTCAGATGAAAAATAATTATGATGGTTTTGATGATGAAATTACAGAGTCAATTCGAAAGGAAACAGAAAATGTGAAGTATTATCTTACAGATGATAAGCTTGTACTTTACTTTGATGTTTATCAGGTTGGACCTTATGCTATGGGTTATCCTAGTGTTGAATTTCAATATTCAAAAGACTTATTTAAGATTGATTGGTCTGAGGGAAGTCTTGATACCCTTGATATAAATCTTGAGGGAAATCCAACAACAGGTTATAAATGGATGCTTATAGATGCTGATGCAGATAAACTTAAAGTTGTTGAAAGCTATACTCCTAAAAAAAATAGTACAGGTTTAGTAGGTGTTGGTGGTACATATAACTTTAATGTTAAAGGTATAGAACAGGGAAATTGCTCAATAAGTCTTGCTTATATGCGAGATTGGGAAAGCTCTAATGTGGCTGAAAAGGTTGTTACATATTGGCTTTATGTTTCAAAGGATAATAAAATAACTGTTCTTGATGTTGATAATGACATTGAAACTGTTGTATTTGAAGCTGAATCATAATTTAATGTTATAAATTATGTAGAGGAAATTATTGAAATTTATAATTTAAAAATTTTATATTTGTTATGGTTATGTTTTATGTATAATGTAAAATCTAGTTTAATAATCCCTTGATAAAAAAATAGCTCATACCATTTGTGGTATGGGCTATTTTAGTAATCAAACTCATAATAATTATTTATTTAATCAGGTCATATTTTTTATAGCTATTTTTTTCATAGATTTAATTGAGAATAAACATACAACAATAGTTAAAATATCAGAGGCAGGCTGTGAAAGATAAATACCGGTTACGCCTAAAAATTTTGGTAAGATCAAAATAAAAGGAATGTAAAATAGTCCCTGTCGTATAATATAAAGAAAAAGACTGTATTTAGAAGCACCTATTGTCTGATATGTAATAGTCATCATATAGCATAATCCAAAAGATGGATATAAAATTAGTTGAGAAATAAGCAAACATTGTCCATAATTTACAATATTAGGATTATCATTAAAAATAAAAATAGTTGTTAATATATAAGTATTAGATTTGTTAAAATATCACAAATAATGATAAAAAATTTTGTGTAATATGAAGGCTATATTTTGTTGACGATACATAAAATTAGATGTATTATTAAATAAAGTAAAATATATTATATTTTATTCAAAATAATTCTTATTCTTAAGAAAGGAAGAATTAAGATTCAGCAAGTATTTAATCGTATTAAAGACGATATTCAGTTCTATTGGAAACCTTTATTAATGGTTGCAGCTATATTAATTGTATTACAAATACTATTTAACGAAGTATGTCCAATGAAGATAGTTTTTGGAATGCCTTGTCCGGCTTGTGGATTGACTCACGCCGTTATATATATTCTTACATTTCAGTGGAGTAAATCGCTGGAATGTAATCCAACTGGTTTTTTGTGGTTTTTTGCTATTTTGAATTGGTGTTGGTTTCGTTATATTCGGGGTAAAAAAAGCCAAATTGTTATATCTTTGTTTATTATATCTGGATTAGCTTCAATAGTAGTGTATTTTTTTTAGATAGTGTATTTTTTTTAGATAGTGTATTTTTTATAATATTAATTAAGTGAAGGGGGAATATTTATGAATGAACAAAACAATGAGAATTTACAGACAACCAATATACCAGAGGAATATAAGCCAATAACAATGTGGGGATATTTTGGATATGAAATATTATTCAGTATTCCTTGTATTGGACTTGTTCTTTTACTTGTGTTTTCTTTTGGAGGAACAAAGAATATTAATTTAAGAAACTTTGCTCGTTCTTATTTTTGTTTTTTAATTGTATTGGCTGTGTTATTTTTTATTTTAACAGGTGGTTTAGCCGGTTTAGCTGCTTTTAATTATTAATTTAAACTGGCTTATTTGTTTAATAATTTGTATGATTGATTTTTAAGGATAGCTTTGACTATCCTTTTTTATTTACAAAAATTTTGTGTTTTCTTTTAGCCATAATAAAAGGTTCTTTACGACTAATAAAGAACCTTTAAAGTTGTTATATAAAACTAAATATAAATTCAATAATTCTTTCAAAAAAGAAGTAGTAAATAGTAATAAGTGCTACAAAGAAAGCCACAACACCAATTACATATAGTATTTTATAAATTCTAGGTACAGACTTGTAAAATTTAAGTGCCTTTAAATATTGTTTATGAAATTTTGAACTTAAGTACCAATGTCTAAATTTATCTGAACCTTTATTAAAGCAAAAATATGCTACAAATAAAAAGGGTATAGTAGGAATAACTGGTAATAAAGTACCTATAATTCCTAAAAACAATGAAATAAAGCCAAACAATACCAAAAGTTTTTTTACCATTATATCAACCTTCCAACTCTATTAAGAAGTAATTAGTTTTTCTTTAGTTCTGCATATACATCTCTTTTGCCAATTCCTCTATCTTTAGCAACCTGTTTCATAGCACTTTTTTCGTCTAAGCCTTGTGCTATGTAGATGTTAAAGTGGTCTAGTATGGACATTTCATTTATTTTTGACATTTCCTGGGCTTTTATTTCCTCTGGATTTGCTCCGTTAACAACAATAACAAATTCTCCCTTTGGCTCATTTTCTTCAAAATAAGATATTAGATCATTTATACTGCCTTTATTTACTGTTTCGTGGCGTTTAGTAAGCTCTCTTTCAACGGCAACCTGTCTGTTACCTGCATATTTGTAAATATCCTTTAATGTATTTAACAAATGGTGTGGTGCTTCGTAAAATACAGTAGTTCTAGTTTCTCCCTTTAACCTAGAAAGAACTTCTATTCTTTGTTTTTTACTCTTTGGCAGAAAGCCTTCAAATATATAGCTTCTTGTGTTAAGTCCACTTAAAACAAGGGCTGTGATTACTGCTGTAGGACCAGGCACAATAGTTACTTGAATGTCATTGTCATAGCAAAGTTTAACTAAGTCCTCACCAGGGTCAGATATACCGGGCATACCTGCATCAGTAACAAGGGCGATATTTTTGCCCTCCTTAAGCATATTAATAAGCTGTGGACCTTTAACATCCTTATTGTGCTCATAATAACTTGTAAGTGGTGTTTTAATATTAAAATGGTTAAGGAGTTTAACACTTTGTCTTGTATCCTCTGCTGCAATTAAGTCAACTTCTCCTAGTATCCTTATTGCTCTCAGAGTTATATCCTCCATATTTCCTATTGGTGTACCGCAAATATATAACATATATTTCTCCTAATTGTAGTAAATATCATAAACTTCATCTGTATAAGTGCCATTAGTTTTGTATATAACAAGGTTTGGCAGAACATTTAAACCGGCTTTTCCACCTTTTGTAAACTCTAAGAGTACAAGTTCTGAGCCTTTATTATAATGAGGTGAAATAAGTCGCATTGTTTTAGGCTCAATATGATATTTTCTTGCAGAGCAAAAAATATCTGCAAGTCTTTCACTTCTGTGAACCATATATAGTCTGCCACCATACTTAAGCATTTTGTTAGATGTAGAAAAAACATCATCAATATTACAAAGTAATTCGTGTCTGGCAATAGCCTTAGGAGAGTTTTCGTTTATATAGCCAACATTGTTAGCCATATAAGGTGGGTTGCAAGTAATAACATTAAATGATGATGCCTTAAAATATTTAGTACAGTCCTTTATGTCACCAGTTATAACATTAATTTTATCACTTAAATTGTTAAGTTCTACAGAACGCCTTGCCATATCTGCACTTTGTTCTTGAATTTCAATAGCTGAAAAGTGACTGCCATTGGTTTTAGCCTCAAGTAGTATAGGTATAATGCCTGTACCTGTGCATAAATCAAGGACAATTTCACCTTTTTTAACCTTAGCAAATCCGCTTAATAAAACAGCATCAATACCAAAGCAAAAACCATTGCTATTTTGTATTATTTTGTATCCATTACGATGAAGTTCGTCTAATCTTTCGTTTTCTAAAAGCATTAATCAAGTAAATCCTTTAAATCTTCTTTTTGAGCATTATCTTCTTTGTGATGACGCTTTTTCAATATTCTAATTTCGTCAGGAGTGAAAAAGCTAACACCAACATCATTTTTTGGTGGTTTTCTAATAGCTGTCTTAATAATTTGCTTTAAAACATTTACACTTAAAACTTCACCACGCCCCTCAGGAGTTTCAATAATATCTCCCTCTTTAGGAAGTTTCTTTAAAAGGTCCTCATAAACATTTTGTTCATATTTAAGGCAACACATAAGTCTGCCACAAGCACCTGATATTTTAGTAGGATTTAAAGAAAGTCCTTGATCTTTTGCCATTTTAATACTGACTGGGTGAAAATCTCCTAAAAAAGTAGCACAGCAAAGAGGTCTACCACAAATACCAATACCATTTACATACTTTGCCTCATCTCTTACACCAATTTGTCTTAATTCAATTCTAGTGCGAAAAATAGAAGCCAGGTCTTTTACAAGTTCACGAAAGTCAATTCTTCCGTCAGCTGTAAAGTAAAATATAAGTTTGTTATTATCAAAAGTAAGCTCTGTAGCAATTAAACGCATTTCTAGTTGATGTTTTTTTATTTTTTCAATACAAACACTAAATGCTTCTTTTTCCTTTTCTTTATTTTTTCTATTTATTTCCATATCCTCATTTGTAGCTAGTCTTATAACCGGCTTAACAGGAGGGATAACATCTTCATCGTTTACATCTCTGTTTGGTATAACTACTGTACCAAATTCTATACCTCTTGCAGTTTCAACAATTACATTCTGTCCATAGGTATATTCAGTTGTTTCAGGGTCGAAATAATAAATTTTGCCTGCTTTTTTAAATCTAACTCCAACTACTATCATTCTATTTCTCCTTTATTTTAAAAAACAGAGTTTCTAACAAAAGTTGTGTATTGCCGTTATGACTAAGTTTAAATCTAGTGTCATTAATAGCATCACAACGGTTAATAAGCTGACTAATAGTTGCTTTTCTTGCTATAAATTCTGTTTGTGGGATTTTGTCTTTTTGAATAATATTTTTTTGAGAGCCTGTTTGTTTCAAAACAAGGGCATCTCTATACATAAGGTACATTATTTCAAGTATTTTGTCAATAAATCCCTTTTGTTCTTTTAATATATCTACGAGAGAATAAAGTTCAATCATATCTGCATCTTCCAATTTAACAGCAGTATCTATTGCCATATCTCTTGTATCTCTAAATTCG
>UQRG01000083.1 GCA_900543365.1 uncultured Eubacterium sp.
AGAAATACAGGTGTTTCTACCTTTTTTAGTCTTTCTAGTATAGCCTTATCACTATCTTTTATTTTTTCATACGGTTCAATAAGATAAAGAACTATATCAACATCATTTAATGAAGTTTCGGCACTTTTAACCATATAGTCACCAAGTTTAGACTTTGACTTATGTATACCTGGAGTATCAACAAATATAACCTGCATAGTGTCAGTAGTTAATATTGTCTGTATTTTATTTCTAGTTGTTTGTGGCTTTCTAGAGATAATGGAAATTTTTTCTCCAATTAATAAATTCATAAGTGTTGATTTGCCAACATTTGGTCTACCTATTAATGATACAAAACCTGAGTGAAATTTTTTGTTCATATTAATATTACCTTTCGTTTATTTCTTTTAATTTATCTCTTATCTGCTTAAAATCTTCCCAAGCAGCAGGCTTTTTACTTTCGTCTCTTAAAAGTGCTGATGGGTGAAATGTAGCAATAATGTCAATACCTTTTTTATTATACCATTTACCTCTATCACGAGTAATTCTAAAATTTGGCTCAATAATTGCTTTGGCTGCTATTCTTCCAAGGCAAACTATTATTTCGGGTCTGATAAGTTTAAACTGTTGCCTTAAATATTTAATACAGGCACTTTGTTCTTCTGGCAAAGGGTCTCTGTTTTGTGGTGGTCTGCATTTAACTATATTGGATATATATACTTGATTTCTATTTAAGTTAATAGCAGCAAGCATTTTGTCAAGAAGTTGACCAGCAGCACCTACAAAGGGTTCTCCCTGCATATCCTCGTAATAGCCAGGACCTTCACCTACAAAAAGAATTTTGCTATGAGTATTACCTACACCAATTACTACATTATGTCTAGTTTTACACAAAGGACAATCTGTACAGTTATTGCACAAATAATTAAGCTCATCCCAAGTCATAAAATCACCTTGCTTTTAATTTAAAATCAATCTTTCTTTAGTTCAAATTCAAATGCGTGAGGCAAAAGTTCAGAAACCTTATATACTTTAACATCATTTTTATTGCCAATTATAATTTCGCCATCAGGCATAAATTCATTAATAACTTGTCTGCATATGCCACAGGGATAAGTAAAATCTTCATTATCTGATGCAATTGCTATTTTAACAATGTTTGTTTTAGCTTCAGATACGGCCTTAAATACAGCAACTCTTTCTGCACAAATTGTTGCACCATAAGATGAGTTTTCAATATTGTTACCTAAAAATACCATACCATCACTTGTTAAAACTGCTGCACCAACTTTAAAATTAGAGTAGGGAGCATAAGCAAATTCTTTAGCTTTAAGTGCCATTTCATATAACTTTTTATTTTCGTCCATATTATCTCCTTAAATTAAGGTTGTTAAGTATTTCTTCCTGTTTTTTAAACATAACCTTTTCTTCATTTTCAACCATATGGTCATAACCGAGTAAGTGGAGCATACTGTGAGCTGTTAAAAAACCAACTTCTCTATCAATTGAATGACCGTATTCATTGGCTTGTTCTATAGCTCGTTCAATACTTATTATAATATCACCTAAATAAATTTTAGAACCATCTGTAGGTAAAGACTCTTTTTTAAAGTCAATGAGAGGAAAGGAAAGAACATCTGTTGCCCTGTCAATTCCTCTATGCTTTAGATTGATTTGGTGTATATCTTCATTATCGACTATTGTTACACTAACTTCACAGTTATCAGATATATTTTCGTATTTTAAACTTTCTGAAATTACTTTTTCAATAAGTTCTTTGTTTACTTCAATATTTGTGTTATTTTCAAATAAAATATCCATTTTATTTTCCTTCTTCCTTTGTTCTCTTTTCAAATTCTTCATAGGCTGAAATTATTTTTTGTACCAAAGGATGACGCACAACATCTTTGTTAGTTAAATTGCATATTTTAATGCCTTCAATATTTTCAAGTATTTTAATAGACTCAATAAGACCGGATTTTTTACCACGAGGTAAGTCAATTTGAGTTACATCACCAGTAATAACAGCTTTTGAACTATAGCCAAGTCTTGTTAAGAACATTTTCATTTGTTCTGGTGTGGTGTTTTGTGCTTCATCTAATACAATAAAAGAATTATCCAATGTTCTTCCTCTCATATATGCAAGAGGGGCAACTTCAATAGCTCCTTTTTCCATATTTTTAAGGAAACTATCAGCACCCATTATTTCGTACAAAGCATCATAGAGGGGTCTTAAATAAGGGTCAACTTTATCTTGTAAGTCTCCAGGTAGGAAACCAAGATTTTCCCCGGCTTCAATAGCAGGACGAGTTAATATAATCCTATTAACTTCACCATTTTTAAAAGCTGTAATAGCCATAGCCATAGCTAAATAAGTTTTACCAGTACCAGCAGGACCTACACCAAAAACTACAGTATTGTTTCTTATAGAGTCAACATAGTATTTTTGACCTAGGGTTTTAGGTTTTAATGCTCTGCCATTAATAGTCATACAGATTACATCATTTTTTAGTTTATCCAATTCATCAGTATGATTGTTGTTGACTTCTGTTATTGTATAGTTAATTTTTTGGTCGTCAATTTCTTCTCCAGATTCAATGAGTTTTATTAATGAATTAATTACATTAATGGCTTTTTCAATATCCTTGCTTTCTCCAATAACATCAATATCATCACCTCTATTAATAATAGTAACATTGTATTCATTTTCAATTTTCTTAATGTTAGAATCAAAGCTACCAAAAAGGGCTGATATGATATTAGCTGATATTTGAATTTTCTTTTGTTCCATCTAATGTATTTCCTCCTATTTCTTCATATAACATTTCCTTGCCAACATTTTCGTTTGATACAATTTCTGATGATACTTGCAAACAATCTTTACTTTGATTATATTTGGTATTAACTGAAATAATATCAGAATCAATGCTGTAATTTCTTATAATATAATTTACAATTTCTGTGTTAGCGATTTTTTTTGTTGATGCTAAATCTCTTTTTACAGTATTCATACTATATTCCCTATACTCTGTTTTGTAAATATAAATAGGTAAAGGGCAACTTTCGCCAATATTTAATTGAATTGTTTTGCTTAAGTTATCACATTGGCTAAATGGAATATTATTGTTATTATGACTTATTTTTTTGTTAAATATTTTAAAGGAATATTTTGTTTTAATATTGCCTGTATACTTTTTTTCTTTAGTATTAAAAGGAACAGTAAAAGCATAATTTCGTTTAATAATACCTCTTACTGTACCATTAGCATTGACTATATCATTTACTGGATTTTCTTCATTCCCACTCGGAACTAATTGAGCAGAAATCAACACATCACCTGCTTTAACAATATCATTTTTCTTTACTTGTGGTGTACCTTTAGTAGTGACTATTGATGCAATTTGACAATCAGCTGATGCAATAATATTTGTTGGTTCTGTTTTAACTGTTGCAATAGTGTAAGGCTTTTCTTCAGATAATTTAATATGTACAGATGTACCTTTTAAGCTAATATTTATCCAAGAAATTGTTTTATATTTTAATTTAATATTTTCTGCAATTTTTTTGCAGTCCACATTATTTTTGTTACAGCCTATATATAGTCCATCGGTATAACAACTAGATAATATTGCAGATTTACTTATATCAGTATTTCCGTAGATGTCTATTATCCATATTCTTTGAGTAAAAAAATAAATAAGAAGTAGTGCAATTAATATTCCTATTAGGTATAAAAAATTACATTTAAAAAACAATATAAATTTAAATAATCCATTTTTATTTAATATTTTTATTTTACATCTATATTTTTTTGTTAGCCTTAAAAAAGCTTTAAAGTCTTTAGGGCATATAGTTAGCTTTGCAGTATTATTTAATTTTTCAATATTATAAATGTTTATATTTAATTGAACAGCTTTATTAATTAGCTTTTCTATATTATACCCTGTAATAGAAATTATAACATAACCTTGAACAAATTTCCATAGTTTGCTAATATAAATCACTCCAAATTTTTTTCAAATCTAAAGGAATTAAAAATACCTGTTAAAAAAATAAAATCTTTGTTAATTTCAGATATAGAAATTTTTTCTCCTTGAATTATAATGAAACCGGCATTTAATTTTATTACAATTTCTTCTGATGTTAATATTTTAATTCCTTTGTGATTTTCGATATAAATTGAGTTATTTCCTGTTATTTCTAATTTAGGTATTGAAGATATAACCTCTGTGGGAAACTTTGTACCTTTTGAAATTATTTCTGCAACCTTTTTCATAATTCCCACACCTCACCTTTATAAAATATATATGCAGTTTATTTGTAAATATGATATTAAGTAAAATATTGTATTTTTTGTTATTTTGTTTTATAATCTAATTAATAGGAAGGAGGAGTGTATGTTTTGATAAGAACTACATTTGGAAAAACATTTACATATTATATTGTTGTTTTATTGATAGCATCTTTTTTACTTAGTTTAGGTTTTACAGAAATATTTAGAGGATATTTTTATAATGACCAGCGAGATAATTTATTAAATCAAGCAATTAAAATATCGGATATATACATTCAAAGTAGTAAAGGTGAAAATTTTGATGAAAGTTATTTTATTAATGAAATAAATAATGCTGATAAATATATGGATTATAGTTTTTTACTCCTTGATACAGATTTAAATGTAATAACTAATTCTAAAGATATTCTAACCTTAGAACCAGGGGATACTATAAATAAATTTTTTGGTTACAATGATGTAATGTTAGGTAAGTTTGAGTGGTTACAAGGAGATTTGGATGATATATATGAACAAACCAGATACATTTTATGTTATCCCGTAAAGTTAAATAATAAAGTAGATGCAATAGTTATTATAAGTATTCCTTTAAGTGAATTTAGTAGTTATATTAACAGAGTATATATAATTGTTATTTCTTTCTTTATTTTAGCAATTATATTGGGATTTTTTACAATCCATTGGGCTACAAATGAATTTGTTATACCTGTTAGGCGACTTAGTAATGTAGCAAAATATATTTCTAAAGGTAATTTTGATAAAAAAATGGAAGTTACTGAGGATATGAATGATGAAATTAAGGAACTCTGCTCAAGTTTTAATAGTATGGCAGAAAGTCTTGATGGACTTGAAAAAAGAAGAAGGGAAATAATTTCAAATATTTCTCACGATTTAAGGTCACCAATTACATCAATTAGGGGGTTTTTACAAGCAATGCTTGATGGAACTATACCTGAGAAAAAACATCAACATTATATGGAGATTATATTTAATGAAACTTCCAGATTAAACAAGTTGTCTAATAGCATACTTGACTTAAACAAACTTGATGATTCTTCCAATGCTTTAAATTTAAGCAATTTTGATATAAATAAAGTCATTGATGAAACAATAAAACTTATGAGAGGAAAAGCAGATATAAAGAAAATTAATCTTAAACATAATTTTAGCCAAGATAAGTTAATGGTTAATGCTGATTTAGATAAAATTAGAAGAGTTGTAATAAATTTAGTTGATAATGGTATTAAGTTTACAAACGAAGGAAGTGTTACGATAGCATCTAAAATTGAAAATGAAAGAGCTGTTATTTCTGTATCTGATACAGGCATCGGTTTGTCAGAAGAAGAACAAAGCAGAGTTTTTGAAAGACTTTACAAAGCTGATGAGTCCAGAGGTATGGATAAAACGGGAAGTGGCTTAGGTTTGGCTATTGTTAAAGAATTTGTAAAAGCACATAATCAAAATGTTGAGCTTAAAAGCCAAGTTGGTAAAGGTAGTTGTTTTACTTTTACACTGGAATTAGCAAAATAAAGTATATTGTAAAGCTTAAATTATTATCTATACTATTAGTTATGAAAGTAAACTAAAGAAGGTTATGAGATGCAACTTGATACAATCGGCAAAAATATAAGAAAGTACCGGCTTATGAAAAGGTATCGACATGAGGATTTAGCAGAAAAAACAGGATTATCCGCTAATTATATCAGAATGATCCAGCGTGGAAAAAAGTCCCGTCACTTGAAACCTTTATCAATATACTGAATGCTTTGGATGTTTCAGCAGATATGGTTCTTGCTGATGTATTGCAAACAGGATATATCGTGAAGAACTCCATTTTGAATGAGAAAATGTCCAAGTTTGCTCTTGAAGATAGAAATAAGATTTATGAGGTTATAGATACTCTATTAAAACATTTAAAACAGATTACACCGTAAATTACGAAAGTTCGCATTAAAAGCGGACTTTCTTTTTTGTATAAAGAAAACCCACGGATAGTCCGGGGAGTTTAAAAAAACTTAAGCGATGAGTTTCAAAAGAAAACCTCCTTTGATATAATATAATTGCGGCTGGCACTGCAAAAAATAAAGGAGGTTTTCGTATGTCAAATGACATTCATAGTTTATCACACTCAAAATGGAATTGCAAGTATCATGTAGTATTTGCACCAAAGTACAGGAGAAAAGTATTTTATAAAACAAAACGATTAGAAATAGGAGGGATATTAAGACAATTATGTCAATGGAAAGGAATAAACATAATAGAAGCAGAGGTATGTCCAGACCATGTACATATGCTGTTAGAAATACCGCCAAAGTATAGTGTATCAGGCATAATGGGATATTTAAAAGGAAAGAGCAGTCTGATGATATACGAGAAATGGGGAAATATGAGATATAAGTATAGAAACAGACAGTTTTGGTGCAGAGGATATTATGTTGATACGGTAGGGAAAAACACAAAGGCAATAAAGGAATATATTGCAAATCAGTTAAAAGAAGATGAGATGACAAATCAAATGACACTGGAAGATATAGATCCATTTGACAGAACTCTGAACGAATTGATAGCGAAATTGAAATT
>UQRG01000084.1 GCA_900543365.1 uncultured Eubacterium sp.
CATCGGTTAATGTAGAATAAAATTTTGGACCATAAGGTTCATATTCTTTAAGAGTTATATTAACCGCTAAGTCAAAGCCATTTTCTACAGTTTCTGTAAATGTTATATCTTCAATAACAGCATATATACCAGTGTAGTTAAAAACTTTTAATCCTTTTGTTCTGGTTATAACAAAAGCAATTACATCATTTTCATTTTTTAGTTTTTCTATTGCCTCTCTGTAATAGTCGCTGTATTTATATTCACCATCATAATTAGCAAAAGGATAATTACTGTTTGGTATAAGTGCCTGAAAAGATATTTTTTTTAATTTTGGTGACTTTAATATGTTTATTTCTTTTCCATCTACAAGAGATAATGTATGATTTTGTGATTCTGTTGATATTGTTACCTTTGATGGAGCAATAGGTAACTTGATTTCGCCTAAATAAAATGTATACATTTATATAACCTCCTTTAGTGTAATTTTATTTATGTTATCTTTAGTATTAAAAAGTTTATTTGTGTTTTTTAGTGATTTTATATTGTTTTGTATTTTTTTGTTTAACTTATTTTCAAGAGCTTTGTTTTCAGATATTCTTTTTAATAGTCTTTGATTTTGCTCTTGTCTAAATTTCTTTAAATTAAGATTATTAATATTTTCACAGCACTTGTCATATTTAATTTTTAATTGTTCTTTACTTAAAGTTATGTTGTTACTTTTATGTTTGTTTAATATCATTGATTTTAATTTTTCAAGCTGTTTCTTATTTTCTGTTATTTCAATATCAATATTTGAAAAATCTTCTGTTGAAATACGCTCTTTCAATTTTTCGCTTTTTATAAATAGAGTAATAACTTGATTTTTAAGATTTAAAATATTATTTTTAAGTTCTTTTTCAAAATTTAAATTGGTTGTCGTCATATTCTCTTTACACCTCCATATAATTTACTTTAGTATGAGCATATCATAATAAAAGTGACAAAGTGTGACATTTGTTATGAAATTTGTTGAGGTTTAAAATTTAATGTGTTATAATAAGTTATAAAATAAATAAGGAGGAGGATTTTTATGAATATGACAGTAATGTGGCTTGTTTTAGGAGTGATATTATTTGTCATTGAGGGGTTAACTGTGGGACTTGTATGTTTGTGGTTTGGCTTTGGTGCAATAGCTGCTATGTTTAGTACTTTTATTTTTACCAACATATACATACAGTGGATAGTATTTATTATTGTTTCACTAATATCCCTTGTTTTACTTAGACCTTTGATTAAAAAATCTTTTTATGTACCTAAGACTAAAACTAATGCATCCTCGTTAATAGGAAAAATAACTATTCTTACTGATGATATTGAGGAAAATAAGCACGGACGATTAAAGTTTGGTGACATAAGTTGGATAGCTATTTCTGTTACAGGAGATACTATTGACAAAGGTGAAAAAGTAAAGGTTGTATCTATTGATGGCAATAAACTTGTTGTTGAAAAAATTTAGGGAGGTTTAGCTTATGATATTGCTTATTGTTTTAATAATTATTGTTGTGGCTGTAGCTGGTTCTTGTATTAGGATTGTACCACAGGCAAGAGCTTATGTTATTGAGTTTTTAGGTGCTTATAAAACTACTTGGACAACAGGCTTGTATTTTAAAATTCCGTTTTTTGAAAGAGTTGCAAGAAATGTTAATTTAAAGGAACAAGTTATAGACTTTCCACCTCAACCAGTTATTACTAAGGATAATGTAACTATGCAGATTGATACTGTTATATTTTTCCAGATTACTGATCCAAAGCTTTATAGTTATGGTGTTGAAAATCCTATTAGTGCTATTGAAAACCTTACATCAACTACACTTAGAAATATTATTGGTGATATGGAACTTGATGAAACCCTTACTTCAAGAGAGATAATAAATGCTAAAATGGGAACTTCTCTTGATGAAGCTACCGACCCTTGGGGCATAAAGGTAAATAGAGTTGAGCTTAAAAATATTATGCCACCTGCCGCTATTCAAGAATCAATGGAAAAGCAAATGAAGGCTGAAAGAGAAAGACGAGAGGCTATTCTTATTGCAGAAGGTGAAAAGAAGTCAACTATTCTTGTGGCAGAAGGTAAAAAGCAGTCAGCAATTCTTGAGGCAGAAGCTGAAAAACAGGCTGCTATACTTAAAGCAGAGGCAGAAAAAGAAAAGAGAATAAGAGAGGCTGAAGGTCAAGCAGAGGCAATTAGAAAGGTACAGGAGGCTAATGCACAGGGTATTCAAATGCTTAAAGATGCTGGTGCAGATGAAAGTGTTCTTACATTAAAGAGCCTTGAGGCTTTAGGCAAACTTGCTGATGGTAATGCTACTAAGATTGTTGTACCTAGTGATATTCAAGGTATTGCTGGTCTTGCAACTACTTTTAAAGAAGTTATGAGTAAGTAAATAAAAGGCTGTGGATTAATATTTTGTTATTAATTCACAGCTTTTAAAGTTAAGGTAAATATAGGGAATAATCTATATTGTTTTGAACTTTAATAATGTGTACATACATAAATAAAACCAGTATTTAGAGGAGTTTAAGATATGATAAAAGTAATGTTTGTTTGTCACGGCAATATTTGTCGTTCACCAATGGCTGAGTTTGTACTTAAAGCTATGGTTAAGGAAAAGGGAATAGAGGAGAATTTTGTTATAAATTCTTCTGCTACAAGTTATGAGGAAATTGGGAATCCTGTTCATAGAGGTACAAGAAAGAAGCTGAAGAAATGGGTATACATTGTGATGACCATAAGAGCTATAAGACTTACAAAGGAAGATTATAATTATTATGACTACATTATTGCTATGGACAGTAACAATTTGAAAAATATTGACAGAATAATAGGCTCAGATATAGATAACAAGGTTTATTTACTTCTTGATTTTACAAGTCGTAAAGGGCAAAGTATAGCTGACCCTTGGTATACAGGAAACTTTGATGTTACATATGATGATATTGAAGAAGGTTGTTTAGGATTTTTAGATAGAGTTTGTAAATAAATTTAAGAAATTAAATAAAATTGGATTATTTAGTCAAACTTTCATATTTGAACCATTTAAAATATTGACAACAAAGATTAATAGGGTTAAAATAGTGGTATTGAATAGAAAATAAATAGGAGGATTTTGAAATGAAAAGCGATATACAAATTGCACAGGAATGTGTAATGGAGCCAATTACAAAGGTTGCTGAAAAATTTGGCATTAATCCTGATGACCTTGAGTTATACGGAAAATACAAGGCAAAGCTTTCTGATGAGCTTTTAAATAAAAATGCTAATAATAAGAAAGGAAAACTTGTACTTGTAACTGCTATTAATCCAACGCCTGCTGGTGAGGGTAAGACTACAGTTACAATAGGTCTTTCTCAAGCATTAAATAAGCTTGGCAAAAAATCTTTTGTTGCTTTAAGAGAACCATCTTTAGGACCTTGTATGGGTATTAAAGGCGGTGCTGCAGGTGGCGGTTATTCACAGGTAGTGCCTATGGAGGATATTAACCTTCACTTTACTGGTGATATTCACGCTATGACTACTGCTAATAACCTTTTATCTTCTCTTCTTGATAACCATATTCATCAGGGAAATGCTTTAGGTATTGATACTAATAGCATTACTTGGAAGAGAGTTCTTGACCTTAACGACAGAGTTTTAAGACAGGTTGTTGTTGGTGTAGGTGGCAAAATTAATGGTGTAACAAGAGAGGACGGATTTACAATTACTGTTGCATCTGAAATTATGGCTGTAGTTTGTCTTGCAGAGGACATTGAGGATTTAAAGGACAAGCTTTCTAAAATTGTTGTAGCTTATACTTTTGACGGCAAGCCAGTTACTCCAAAGGATTTAAATGCTGTAGGTGCTATGGCTGCTCTTTTAAAGGACGCTATTAAGCCAAATCTTGTTCAGACTTTAGAGCATACACCAGCTATTATTCACGGTGGTCCTTTTGCTAATATTGCTCACGGTTGTAATTCAGTTAAGGCAACTAAGATGGCACTTGAATTAAGTGATGTTGCTATAACTGAGGCAGGTTTTGGTTCTGACTTAGGTGCTGAAAAGTTCTTTGATATTAAGTGCAGAAAATCAGGTTTAAAGCCAGATTGTGTTGTACTTGTAGCCACTGTAAGAGCATTAAAGTACAATGGTGGTGTGCCTAAGACTGAACTTAATATTCCTAATGTTGATGCTGTTAAGGATGGTTTCTGCAATTTACAAAAGCATATTGAAAACTTACATAAATTTGGGGTACCTGTTGTAGTTACTTTAAACAATTTTGTATCAGATACAGAAGATGAGGTAAACTATATTAAGAGTCAGTGTGAGGCTATGGGTGCAGACTTTGCCATTGCTAAGGTATGGGAAAAAGGTGGCGAAGGTGGTATTGACCTTGCTAACAAGGTTCTTGAAGTTCTTGATACTAAGGAAAGTAAATTCAAGGTACTTTATGATGAAAATGATACTATTGAAAATAAAATTAACACTATTGCCAAGGAAATTTATGGTGCAGATAGTGTTATAATTGACCCTAAGGCTAAAAAGGAAATTGCAAGACTTGAGGGACTTGGTTATGACAAACTTCCTGTTTGTATAGCAAAAACTCAGTATTCATTAAGTGATAATCCTGCTTTACTTGGCAGACCTTCAGGATTTAAAATTAGTGTTAAGGAGGTAAGAGTCAGTGCAGGTGCTGGTTTCATTGTTGTATTAACTGGTAATGTTATGGTTATGCCTGGTCTTCCAAAAGTACCGGCAGCTGAAAATATTGATGTTGACAGTAATGGCAATATTACAGGCTTATTCTAAAGGAGTATACGTATGAAGTGTAAAAAGTTAATAGTTGCCTCATTATTAGGTTGTATGATTCTTTCTGGTTGTGGTTCTGAAAAACTCGCTGACAATATGGGTAATGATGATGGTAACATTACTAATTTAGGAAATGTTTGTCAAAAAGGTAATACAGTCTATTATCAAAATGATAAAGATAACTTTTCTATTTACAAATCTGTTAATGGTAAGACTGGTGTTAAGCTTAATGATGGTACAAGTTATTTTATAAATGTTGTAGGTGACTATGTTTACTATGTTTCTGAAAATAATGATTTCCATATTTATAGAATGAAGACTGATGGCAGTGATAATAAGGAAATTGTTAAGCAGAGAGCTTATTATATGACTGTTTATGGTGATTATATTTATTATATTGACTATGACCAAAATCAGGCTATATACAGAGCTAAAACAGACGGTAGTCAGCCAACTAAAATTGTAGATTCTCAATGCTATTATCCTATTATTGCTGAAGGTAAGCTATATTATATAGATTATAGTAATGAAGGTAAGGTAACACAAGCTGACCTTGATGGTTCTAATTCTTTTGTTTTAGATGAAAATAATTATATAACTGGTGCTTATCTTAACTATTATGATGGTAAGCTTTACTATGTAAATGCAGTAACAGAACAATCACCTAATAAGGGTCAAGGTTATGACAATTTTTTAATGAGCTATAACTTAAAAACTGGAACTGTTGGTACTGTTATTGAGGAACCTTGTGCTGATATTAATATTAGAAATGGTAGAATTTACTATTCAAGTTTAACTGACAGTAAGGTCTATAGTTGTAATTTAAAAGGTGAAAATAAAAAGCTTGTATATGATAATAACGGTATTTTTTTAAATCTAACAGATGATGATATATATTGTTTTGTTAAGATTGAAAAACAGGATCCATATATTGAAAAAGTTAGTATTAAGCCAACTTTAGGTGAAAAATTAAAGTCTATATTTGGTGACCCCAAAAAGAACAGACAAAACCAATAATTGATATAAAGTCAATGATGACGGGCAGAGCCTTATTTTGCTTTGCCCGTACTTTTTATAATAAAGGAGATATTAAAATGGCAAATATTATTGATGGTAAAGCTATATCTATGGATATAAAAAATGAGGTAAAAGAAGATGCAAGAACTTTAAAGGCTAGGGGTATTGAGCCTTGTCTTGCTGTAATTCTTGTTGGTGAAAATCCTGCCAGTCAGGTTTATGTTAGAAACAAGAAAAAGGCTTGTGAATATTGTGGTATTAAGTCATTAAGTTATGAATTAAGTGCTGAAACTACAGAAGAAGAACTTTTAAGCTTAATTGATGAGTTAAATAATAACAAGGAGTGTAATGGTATCCTTGTTCAGCTTCCATTACCTAAGCATATTGATGAAAATAAGGTTTTGTTAAGAATACTTCCGGAAAAAGATGTTGATGGTTTTCATCCTTACAATGTAGGGCTTTTAAGTATAGGTAAGGCTGATTTAAAGGCTTGTACACCTGCTGGTTGTATTGAGCTTATTAAAAGAAGTGGTGTTGATATTACCAGTAAAAATTGTGTTGTAGTTGGTAGAAGTAATATTGTTGGCAAGCCTGTTGGTATGCTTTTACTTGCTGAAAATGGTACTGTAACTACTTGCCATTCTAAAACTAAGGATATTAAGGCTGTTTGTCAAGAGGCAGATATTATTGTGGCTGCTGTTGGTATTCCTAAATTTGTTAAGGGTGATATGGTTAAGGAAGGTGTTGTTGTTATTGATGTAGGCATTAATAGAATGGATAACGGCAAACTTTGTGGTGATGTTGACTTTGATGAAGTTGAAAAGAAAGCATCTTACATAACTCCCGTTCCTGGTGGAGTTGGTCCTATGACTATTGCTATGCTTATGAATAACTGTATTGTGGCTTGTAAAAAGCAAAATAATTTATAATTTGTTTACCAATATATTTATAATGTTTTAATGTACATTCTATGTTAAATTTAAATTATATAGAAGTTGTAAA
>UQRG01000085.1 GCA_900543365.1 uncultured Eubacterium sp.
CGCCATAACTAATAGTAATTATTTGGATTTAAGTGAAACTCTTGATTCAAGAGGAATATGGGCACCAGATATATCATATTATAATGGTAAATTTTATATATTTGCAACTTTTAGGCATAATGGTCAGGAGAAGTCAGAAGCTCCTCTTAGGAGTCAGATAATTATGACATCAGATAATCCGGAAGGACCATATAGTAAGCCTGTAATTATACCAGTTGATAATATTGACCCATCTCATTTTGTTGATGAAGATGGAAAGCATTATATGATTATAGCTCCGGGACTAACTGTTGTTCCTTTAAATGATGATTGTACAGCAATTTCAGGTGAAATAAAGCAGGTATGGTCTGGTACTGGTGAAAGATGTTCTGAAGGTCCTCATATATTTAAAAAAGATGGTTATTATTATGCATTAGTTGCTGAAGGTGGTACTGGTTATGGACACGGCATAAATATTGCAAGAAGTAAAAATTTATACGGACATTATGAAGAGTGTCCGTATAATCCAATTTTAAGACAAACTGACCATAATGCCCCTATACAAAGAAGTGGTCACGGTGATATAGTAGAAACTCAAAATGGAGAATGGTGGTGTACATATCTTTGTGGCAGACCAAATGGGGGCAATTACACAACTGTAGGTAGAGAAACTGCTTTAGACCCTGTAAATTGGACAAAAGACGGTTGGTTTGTAATAAATGATAGAAAACCTAGTATTGAACAAAGGATACCTAATTTGCCTATTAAAAAATATAGTAAGAACACACATTATGATTTTTCAAAAGGTGAAATATCTCTTGATTGGGAATGGGTTAGAAATCCAGACTATAATAATTGGTGTTTTGAAAATAACTGCCTTAAAATAAAACCACAAATGGGTTATATGTATCAAATAAAGGCTAAAAATATTTTATTAAGACGAGAGCAGGAACTAAGCTATATAGCAGAAACTAAATTGACATTTAAAGCTGAAAAGGTAGGACAGCAAGCAGGTATTACTTGTTATTATTCAACTGTAAGCTATATTAGATTCGGTTTATGTTCAGAGGGATTAGAACTTGTTATAAACAGAAATAAAGGTGAAGAAATAATTAGTGTTATTTCTGGTATAAAGAGCAAGACAGTATACTTGAAAGTTGAAGTTAAGGGACTTGAAAGAGTATTTAGCTATAGTTATAATGGAGAAGATTGGTTAATTGCCTCAAAATTGACTAATTGTATATATCTTTGTGATGAAGGAGTACCAGATGATAGAAAGCGCCATACAGGTACTTTAGTAGGAATTTATGCTTTAGGAGGTAATAATGAAAAAACATTACCAGCATACTTTGAATATTTTAGTTATAATGATTAGTGTAAAATTGGTATAGGAATTCTGCTTGAATTTTAGCGAAAATTATACTATAATGTAAGACAATGAAAAGACATTTAATATTAAATAGTATGTTTATAACAGAGGAGAGTTGTTTCTATGAAAAAGTATAAAGTAGGTATTGACATTGGTTCAACTACTATTAAGTTAGTTGTTCTTGATGACAATAACAATATAGTTTTTAAGGATTACAGGCGTCATCGCTCTAATATTCAGGAAACTCTTTTAGGACTTATTAAAGATGCAAAATTGAATATTGGAAATGTAAACTTTTCTGCTATGATTACAGGTAGTGGTGGATTATCTATTTCAGAATGGATAGGTATTCCTTTTATTCAAGAGGTTGTTGCAGTTAGTAATGCAGTTGATTTTGTTGCACCTCAAACAGATGTTGCTATTGAAATTGGTGGTGAAGATGCCAAGATTATTTATTTTACTGGTGGTATTGAACAGAGAATGAATGGTATTTGTGCCGGTGGTACAGGTTCATTTATTGACCAAATGGCTTCGCTTCTTCAAACTGATGCTACAGGTCTTAATGAATATGCCAAAAATTATAATGTAATTTATCCTATAGCTGCAAGATGCGGTGTATTTGCTAAAACAGATATTCAGCCACTTATTAATGAAGGTGCAGCTAAATCAGATTTGGCTGTTTCTATTTTTCAAGCTGTAGTTAATCAGACTATTAGTGGTCTTGCTTGTGGTAAGCCTATTAAGGGTAAAGTAGCCTTTTTAGGTGGTCCATTACACTTTTTAACTGAATTAAAAGCAAGATTTATTGATGTTCTTAATTTAAGAGATGATGAAGTAATAGATGTTGATAATTCTCATTTGTTTGCAGCTATGGGTAGTGCTTTAACCTCAAAAGAAGATGATAATTTTGATTTTGACACTCTTATTAATAATTTAAGTAGAGAAAAGCATTTAACTATGGAAATTAATAGACTTGACCCATTGTTTTCAAGTCAAGAAGAATATGATAAGTTTAAGGAAAGACATAATAAGGCTGTAGTTAAAAAAAGCGACCTTGATACATATAAAGGCAATGTATTTTTGGGTATTGATTCTGGTTCAACAACATCAAAACTGGCTTTAATAAGTGATAAGGGTGAACTTTTATATTCCTTCTATGCAGGTAACGAAGGTAATCCTCTTAAATTAATTATGTCTGCTCTTAAGCATATATACACTATTTTACCAGAAGGAGTAGAAATTAAAAAAGCTTGTGTAACTGGTTATGGTGAGGGACTTATTAAAGAAGCTCTAATGGTAGATTTAGGAGAAATTGAAACAGTTGCTCATTATAAGGCAGCGGCATTTTTTGACCCTGATGTAGACTTTATACTTGACATTGGTGGTCAGGATATGAAGTGTATAAGAATTAAAGATGGTGTAATTGACAGTGTACTTCTTAATGAGGCTTGTTCTGCTGGTTGTGGTTCATTTATTGAAACATTTGCTAAAAGTCTTAATTTAAGTGTACAAGAGTTTGCTAATGTTGCACTTTTTGCTAAAAGTCCTATTGACTTAGGCTCAAGGTGTACAGTATTTATGAATTCAAGAGTTAAGCAGGCACAAAAGGAAGGTGCAGAGGTAGCAGATATTTCTGCCGGTCTTGCTTATTCTGTAATTAAGAATGCTTTGCAGAAAGTTATTAAGATAACTGACCCTACTGAAATGGGTAAACACATAGTTGTTCAAGGAGGCACATTCTACAATGAGGCTGTGCTTAGGAGTTTTGAACTTATTTCTACAAGAGATGCTATTCGTCCAGATATAAGTGGCATAATGGGAGCTTTTGGTGCTGCTGTTATTGCAAGAGATAAGTATATAGAAGGTGAAAAATCTACTTTACTTTCTGCTGAAGAACTTGATAATTTAAATATATCAACAAGTTTTACCAGATGTAAAGGGTGTGGTAACAATTGCCTTTTAACAATTAATAAATTTAGTGGAAACAGAAGATTTATTTCTGGCAATAGATGCGAAAGAGGTCTTGGCAAAAATGCTACAACTGGTTGTGTGCCAAATCTTTTTGAATATAAATATAATAGGTTATTTAACTATACTCCAATTCCTGCCGATGAGGCTAAAAGAGGTGTAGTTGGTATTCCGAGGGTTCTTAATATGTATGAAGATTATCCTCTTTGGTTCACATTTTTTACTGAACTTGGTTACAGCGTTAAGCTTAGCCCAAAAAGTAGCAGACAGGTTTATGAAAAAGGTATTGAGTCAATCCCTAGTGAGTCAGCTTGTTATCCGGCTAAACTTGTTCACGGTCATATTAAAAGCCTTATTGATGATGGTGTGAAGTTTATATTTTATCCTTGTGTTGCTTATGAACACAAGGAAATTAATGGGGCTGATAGCAGTTACAACTGTCCTATTGTAACAAGTTATCCAGAAAATATTAAAAATAATGTTGAAGAAATAAGAGAATTAAATATTGATTTTAAAAATCCTTTCTTCACCCTTGATAAAGAAGATGTACTTGTAAGGAGATTACAGGAAGAATTCCCTAATATAGATAAAAAGGAAGTTGAAAGAGCAGCAAGACTTGCATATAAAGAGCAGCAGAATTTTAGAGCTGATATGAGAAGAAAGGGAGAAGAAACTCTTAAGTATATTGAAGATAATGATATGACAGGTATTGTTATTGCAGGTAGACCATATCATATTGACCCTGAAATTAATCACGGTATACCAGAAATGATTGTAAGTTATGGTGTAGCTGTACTTACAGAAGACAGTATTGCTCATTTAGGAGTAGATAAAGTCCCTAGACCACTTAATGTTAGAGACCAGTGGGCATATCATTCAAGACTTTATTCAGCAGCAAGCTATGTAAGAGATAAGCAAAATATTGAGCTTATTCAGCTTAATAGTTTCGGTTGTGGTCTTGATGCAGTTACAACTGATGAAGTACACGACATAATGGCCGCTACCGGC
Organism: uncultured Eubacterium sp.; assembly: GCA_900543365.1. Classification (GTDB taxonomy): domain Bacteria; phylum Bacillota; class Clostridia; order Lachnospirales; family CAG-274; genus Gallispira. Next base: position 4,325 of record UQRG01000085.1, read on the forward strand.
AAGGTTTATACTGTACTTAAAATTGACGAAGTAAGTAATTTAGGTTCGGCAAGAATAAGAATTAGGTCGCTTTTTGCTGCTTTAGAAGAAAGAAGGCAAAAACATTTTAAGCCAAAACTTCCAGAGCAGAGAAAGCAGAGAGTGGTATTTACAAAAGAAATGAAGAAAAATCATACTATTCTTATGCCACAGATGTCACCTATTCACTTTGATATAGCTAAAGAGGCTATGAAAAATTGTGGTTACAACATAGTTTTAATGCCAGCTATTGATAGAGGTTGTATAGACATTGGTTTAAAATATGTTAATAATGATGCTTGTTATCCTGCTCTTATTGTTGTAGGTCAGCTTTTAAGAGCATTACAATCAGGTAAATATGATTTAAATAATGTGTCTGTTATGATTAGCCAGACTGGTGGTGGATGTCGTGCGACTAACTATATTGGATTTATAAGGAGAGCTTTAAAAAATGCAGGGTTTGAAAATATACCAGTTATATCAGTTAGTGCTAGTGGTATTGAAAAGAATCCAGGATTTAAAATTACACCTAAGCTTGGTATAGGTCTTTTACAGGCCATTTTATATGGTGACTTGTTTATGAGAGTTCTTTATAAAACTAGACCTTATGAAAAAGTCACTGGTTCTGCAGAGGCTTTATACGAAAAGTGGAATGAAGTTTGTAAGAAAGCTGTTTTAAGAAGAAGTTATTCTGAATTTAAGAAAATAGTAAATGCTATTATAAAAGATTTTGATGAGCTTCCACTTAATGAAAGTATTGTTAAGCCTAAGGTTGGTGTTGTAGGTGAAATTCTTGTTAAGTTTCACCCTACAGCTAATAATGATATTGTTAATCTTCTTGAAAAAGAGGGGGCAGAAGCTGTAGTACCTGATTTAATTAACTTCTTTACATACAGCTTATATAATAATAAGTATAAAGAAATCTATTTGGGTATGAAGCATAGAAATACAGTTATAGCAAATGCTGCAATTAAATTTATTGAAGGATACAGAAGATGTATGAGTGATGCTCTTGAGGCGAGTAAGAGGTTTGAAAGACCTATGGATATAGCTGAACTTGGCAGTTTAGCTGAAGATGTTGTAAGTATGGGCAATCAGACTGGTGAAGGCTGGTTCTTAACTGCTGAACTCTTAGAGCTTATACATAGTGGTGTTCTCAATAATATTTGCACTCAGCCTTTTGCTTGTTTACCAAATCATGTAATAGGAAAGGGCGTTATTAAGGAACTTAAGAGAAGGAATAAGAACAGTAATATTGTAGCTATTGACTATGACCCAGGTGCAAGTGAAGTTAATCAGGTTAACAGAATTAAGCTTATGCTTAGTGTTGCTGAGAAAAACTTGTCAAAGGAAATTAAAGAGGTTGCTGTCACTAATGATGTTTAATAAAAATTTAAGTTTTCAATTGTAAAAAGTTATAAAAAACTAACTAAAATAGGACTGCTTTTGTGCAGTCTTATTTTTTTGTTAAAATATTAATTTTAATGTTGAAATTTAAGTTAAAAAGGCTTACAATATTATTATCATTATAAGTGTGCGGAGGTAGTAATTATGAAAGTTTTGTTAACGGGTTGTGGTTTTATAGGTCGAAATATTGCATATGCGTTGTCTGATAATAATATTGAGGCTGTAATTCTGGATAATGCCGGTGACATTGAAAATTACAACCTGCCTGGATGTTATTTTTATAAATGTGATATAACAAATTTAGAAGAAACCTCTAAAGTTTTAAATGAACACGGGGATATTGATGTTGTAATTCATACAGCTATGATTTCAGCAGTAGCAAAGTCAGTTAAACACCCTTTGGAATTTTATTCTCAAAATGTTGTAGGTTCATTGTCTTTTGTTGAGTTGTTGAAAAATAGGGGTATTAAAAAAATTATATTTGCATCAAGTGCATCAGTTTATGACGATGTACCAGGATTTATGGTGACTGAACATTCTCCATTAAAACCTAGAAGTCCTTTTGGTCGTTCAAAATATATTTTTGAAATGATGATGAGAGATTTTTGCAATGCTTATGATATGAAATGTATAAGTTTGAGATATTTTAACCCAGTGGGTATTGACCATTATTTTAAGGAGAGAAAACATAGCTTGCCTATGAAAACTGGTTCTAATCTTCTTGAAATATTAGTTAAAATTTTAAACAATGAAGAAAAGAAATTTGTTATAAATGGTGATGATTGGCTTACAAGAGATGGAACTTGTATAAGAGATTATATTCACATTACTGACCTTGCAATGGCAAATGTTAAGGCTGTTGTAAATTTTGATGATGCTTTTAAGAATGCTGGTTCTGAGTATACTAATTATTTAAGCATTAATGTTGGTAGTGGTGTGGATGTAACGGTTAGAGAATTTTTAATTGCATTCCAGAATATTACTGGAGAAAGAATAAATAAGGTTATTGGCCCAAGGCGTATAGGAGATATTGGTGGTAGTTATGCTAATATTCAGTT
>UQRG01000086.1 GCA_900543365.1 uncultured Eubacterium sp.
TCTAATCGTTCATAAGCATTGCCCATTTTTTCTGCAATTTCAACATACTTATCAATACTTTCAAGCTCAACAAGTTTCTTAAAACGAGCAATATCATCTCTTATAAATTCAATAATCTCATTTTGGTCAGCATACTTACCCTTAACCATAGCATAAGGTCGCATACGCTGAAGAAAGAATTTATCCTTTCTTGTAATATTGAAAACATAAGAAACAACAAAGCCATTACCTAAATCAAAATTCGCAATGTGCATACGGCTGTCAAACACCTTAATATCTGTAGCACCTAACTGCTTAAGATTAAAAGCAATAATGTCGCCACTTACTGTGTTTTTGTTCATAAAAACCCCTACCTTTCATTAACCTACTTCAAATTTTATGAGTAGATATATAGTTGATATTACAATAGACATAAGCATAAGAGGAAAACCTATCTTTAAATAGTTGCCAAATGTAATTTCGTGTCCCTCTCTCTTACTAATGCCTGAAAGCACAACATTCGCAGATGCACCAACAAGAGTACCGTTACCACCAAGACAAGCACCAAGTGACAATGCCCACCAAAGAGGTGCAACATCCATACCACTATTACCCATTGTAATAATAAGAGGGATAAGAGTAGCAACGAACGGAATATTGTCTAAGAATGATGAAAGTATAGCAGATACCCATAAAATAAGCAAAAGCATAAGAGTATCATTACCCTTAGTTACCTCAAGAAGGAACTGTGCCATCATATCAATAACACCTGTCTGCTGTAAGCCACCTACAACACCAAAAAGACCAACAAAGAATACAATAGTAGGCCATTCAATAGTTGATATAATTTCCTCAGGGTCTACCTTACTTCTGTTTAAAAGCAAAATAACTGCCGCAGCCGCAATAGCTATTGTTGCTGACTGAATACCTAAGGCATCGTGGAATATAAAAGCAAGAACTACAAAAGCCATAATAATAACACTTTCAATAAGGAGAACCTTATCTTTAATAGCCTTTTTTTCATCTAACTCCATAACTGCCTGCATTTTTTCAGGCACAACTTTAAGCTTTCTTCCATAAATAAAATAAAAACTAAAAATAGTAAAGAAAGCTATAATAACTGCCGGAATACCTGTATTAACAATAAAATCATTGAAGCTAAGTTCAGCTGCACTACCAATCATAATATTAGGCGGGTCACCAATAAGAGTGGCTGTACCACCTATATTAGATGCCAAAATCTGTGTAATCAAATATGGCAAAGGGTTAATACCTAATATACTTGTAACAGCAATAGTCATAGGACCAACCAAAAGTACAGTAGTTACATTGTCAAGAAAGGCTGAAAGTACAGCTGTAATAACGAAGAATAAAATCATTATTACCCAAGGCTTACCTTTTGAAAGTTTGGCTGCCTTAATAGCTATGTATTCAAACAAGCCTGATATTTTAACTACAGATACAAAAAGCATCATACCTATTAATATACCTACAGTATTATAGTCAATGTATGATGCAAGACTTTCAACATCTAATATGCCAAAAATCAAAAGAAGTGTTGCTCCTGCAACTGCTGCTAAGGCACGATGCACCTTTTCAGACATAATCGCTATCATTGTGACAGCAAAAATAATAATGGAAATAATTTGTTGAGTGTCCATAATCTTCCTCCATTTTGTATGATCTTTACACACATTATACAACACAATTACCAAGACTTCAACATTTTTTAAATATTTATTTGTATATGTTGTATATAACCTTTGTACTATATGTTATCTTTTATAATAATTTTTGATGTAAAAACTTTTAAAAACAAGCTAATACAGTAAACCTACAAGTTTAATTGGCTAAAGTTTAACTATACTCCTTTTCTCTGTTCAATTCTCTAAGCATAGGGATTTGCAATATAATTGCAACTACAAAGGTAACAACATCAGATACTGTTTGACAAACCTCTATACCAACAATACCAAATATCCTAGGCAAAATAATTATAAGAGGTATAAACACCAGACCTTGTCTTGAAACTGACAAAATTGTTGCTCTGACTGGCTTTCTTATTGTCTGCAAAAGCATATTTGATAGTACAATAAAACTGCTAAGAGGCAATGCTATACACTGACACCTAAGAGCAACAGCTGCAATTTTACCTACTTTTGCACCATTGCCAAAGGCATTAACTATTTTCGGAGCAAATATAATACCTAAAACTGCCACAAACAACAAAAATACAAAGGCAAACTTAACACAAAACCAAAATGCCTTAAGTACTCTCTTGTAAAGTCCTGCACCATAATTAAAGCCACAAACCGGCTGAAAACCTTGTCCAAATCCAATAATTGCAGAATTAGCAAACATTGCTATTCTTGACACAACAGCCATAGCGGCAATAGCAACTTCACCATAAGGCTTTGCTGCAAAATTAAGGCATATAGTAGCAACACTGGCTATTCCCTGTCTGCAAAAGGAAGGTGTACCTCCTGCTAAAAGTTCACCATAATAATACTTTGATGGCTTAAAATTTTTCAATTTAATCTTAATAGCACCACTTGTATTTACTCCCCATAAAAGTAAACAAAAACCTACAAACTGGCTAAAAATAGTTGCTATAGCTGCACCAGAAACCCCCATATCAAACTTAAATATAAGTATAGGGTCAAGAACTATATTTAAAACTGCACCACTTGTAATACCTATCATTGAGAAAAAAGCTGAACCTTGAAATCTAAGCTGATTGTTCAGTACCAATGATGCCACCATATATGGTGAACCTATTAATATATAACGCATATACTCAATTGCTTTAGGCAATATTAAATCAGTTGAACCTAATGCCCAAGCTAAAGGCTCAATAAATATAAGACCCAAAATCATAAGAACAAAGCCTAATATTAAAGCTGAAAAAAAACCTATACTTGCCATTATTTCTGCCATTTCAATTTCTTTACTGCCTAATTTTCTTGATATGTAATTGCTACAGCCTTGTCCAAAGAAAAAGCCTATTGCCTGTATAATAGCCATAAGAGAAAACACTACACCAACTGCACCTGTAGCAATAACACTATCTTTACTTCTACCTAAAAAGAAGGTATCTGCCATATTATAAAAGGATGACACTAACATACTAATTATCGTAGGTACGGCTAGTTTACACACTAATTTTTCAACTGGTGTTTCTGTCATCCATTTTAACTTTTCTTCATTATTCATTTGTTTTGACATATTAAACCTCCTTATAAACAAAAATGCTGTTGCAAATACACAACAGCATTTTTAATCTTAATTTTATTTACAAAGTTTCTCTGCTTGACTAATAACTTTTCTAACAGTCTGCTTAGAAACAAGAAGTGAGCTTTCATCACCTTTATTAACAACAAAAAAGTTGCTGTCATAGTCATAATACTTAGCTTCATTTTTGCTGCCATCAACTAAATTAAATGTAATAGTTAATGCAGGTTCCCCATTAGTGTCCACCTTTTTAACAATATTATCAAAGCCTATACCTATTAAAAGCTCATAAAAATCTGTAAATGTATCTTTGTCCACAAGTTTATTATTAATATAAGTATTTCTGTAATCTTTTTGTATACCATCAACAGTTTTAAAGTCATTATCACCTTCTGTCCTAAAATCAACAGTATATTTCTTATTACCATTAATAACTATACTTTTAACCTTTGACCTTTGATAAAGAGAAACAAATTTTTCTGCAAAGTCTGCAACAGATGCAGTAACAAAAGGCTTTAAAGCTCTATACTCCATAGTAAAGACTTCTGGTCTGTCATTAACCATAACATATGCAAGGCTATCATCAGTTCCTTCAACAAAGTTTCCAACTTTAACCTTTATACTATTATCATTATCAGCTACATATATTGTACAAATAGGAGCATCAAGACCATATTTAGCCAAACTATCTGGCTTAATATCAGCTAAGTCTGATATGTTAAGACTTGCAAGATTTCTTAAAACACTTGCTTGTAAATTATACGGATAAACAAGCATATTATCCACAGGCTTTTCCATAACTAATGTTGCTAAACCGTTTTTCTCTGCATATTCTCTGGCAATAGGGTTATCTTTATCATATTTTACAAGTATGCTATCTCTATCTTTATAATCAATAGATAACTCTTGTATTGAGTCTGAATCTATTTTATCAACAGACTTATCTACTATGTCATTAAGTCCATACTTTAATGGTGCAATTCTATTTGCATTAACCATATAAATATTGTTATCACCATTAATTGCTACATAATAATATTTATTATCAGCAGAAAGGGAACCTACATTAACTGAAATACTGTTGCAAGTAGCCACTGCACTTGGTTTACTAAGACCATATTTAGCCAAATCACTATCATTAATAGTCTGTTCAGCATAAAGACTATTAAACACACTAGCTATATTTTCAACAGCTGTATAGTCTAATAAATTCTTATAGCCCTCTGCTGTCCATATATCACCTTTTTTAACAAAGTCAAATGTACCATTGCCATTATTTAAATTAAAACTTTTAACTTCATTAGCCTTAATTATTTCTGTGCCTAAATCAGCTATAGATTTAGTTTCTGCTGTGGGCTGTTGTTCTTTATTTGTCTTTGAAACAAGCACATAAACAATACTTAATACCAAAAGTATAACAACTGCTCCAATTAAAAAATATAGCTTTTTTTTCATTTATCTATTTCTCCTTGTTACCCATACTACAAAACCTGCTATAAACAAGACAGCAGGAATTACAACCCAACTAATTAATTTAATTGCTGAGGCTGAACCTGCATCTACAACTATTGAAGATGACTCAAGGCTCTTTGGTGCAATATAAATACTGTCTGAATTGTTATTAAGCCAGTTAATCCCATTAACCATAAATGTTGAATTTCCGTTATTAACCATACTGTCTGTACTTGGGTCAATAAAGTAATAACTACAACCTGACACAATTAGTTTAGTTGTATGTTCTTTATCTGTGTATGTTGAGTCTGTAACTGCAACAGCTATATTAAATGGTCCTTCTTTGTCGCCCTTTTCCTTATTTACTGATGTATTATCACCTGTTTTAATATAAGCCTCATCACTAGTTGAAAGTATTGGCTCAAATTTAAGCCCTTGCTTTTGAAGTTCCGTATTAACAACACTTTGACAAGCAACAGCTATAGTGTGATAATTCTTTGAAATAAGTGATTTATTAATATCGTGTTCTCTTAACTCTGGCAAAACAGCATAAGGATAAACCATATAAGATGACTCCTGTCCCTCATAAATATAGCCATCATCAAGTGTAAGACCATAAGTTGATGCAATACTCATAAGATTAGGACATTTTGCCGTATCCACACCTCCTAAAAGCATAAAAACACTACCATCATTATTAAGATAATTAAGGACTTTTTCTATTTCAGCCTGTGAATAATCTCTATCTACTGGTGTTAACACAAGCACCTTACAATCCTGTGGTATTTCCTCTGAAAGAAGATTAACTGTAGCTGAAGTATAGTTTGCAATATTAAGTTGGTCATTTAATGATGTAAAGTTAGAATTATCCGGTTCACCGTGACCTGTTACAAAGTAAACTGTTGGTGCAACCTCCATATTAACATACTGTAAAGCACTTGTTAACGCTGACTCTAAATTTAAAGTACCATTGTTACTATAATAATCACTATAACCTATTACCTTAAACTTACTGCCACACTCTACAATAATACTATTTATACTGACAGATGTATCCTCTGAAGCATATTTTTTTGCAAAATCCGGATGTAAATATAAATCTCTATTTTCTACCTTAATGTGAGGACTAGATTGACTATACTGGTCAATAACTTGATTAACACGACCTATAACAGCATCAGAACTATTAGTAGCAAACAATGTGTAAACATTAATATCTGTATCAATATTATCAATAACCGACTTCGTTTCGTCAGAAAGAGAGAACATATCATCTTTGGTAAAATCAAAGGACTTATTAAACTGCCCTATTATTAAATTTATTACAACAAGTATGGCTATAAATACAAGTGAGACAACAACTGAATATGTACCATACTTAAGTCTTTTATCGTTAAATACCTTATTCATAGCTGCCCTCCTAACTCCATCTTCTTTTTTCAATAACTATAACTGTAAAATACAAAAACGCTAATGAAAAAGTAATATAATAAATTATGTCTGATATGGAAACTATACCCATATAAAAGTTTTCAAATCTATTAAGTACAGAAAGCCAACTTAAAACACTAACAATAACACCGTCAAAAAGTGATGGCTTAAAAAGATATAAACCTCCTGTAACAACAAGAGCCAAAAGTGCAAATATGCCAGATGCCGGGAAATTCTTTGTACTGGTAAATATTAAAAAAGTAATTGCAAGTATAACAATAATAACAAAACCTAAAGATGCCCCAACAGATATTGGTGCTGATGAAGATATGTTATCCATCATAAGAAGCAAAAATATAGATGCAAATGTTGCTGCTGCTGCTACAATTTGATTGTCTGTAAGAACAGATATAAATATACCAACACTAATAAGACAAGCTCCCATCATAAAGTAGCCTAAAAGACCTACTAATGTCATTCCCCAATCTATATCGCCAAATAATGAAAGTACAGCTGGAAAAGTAAATGTAATACATAAACCAATTAAAAACAACAATACTGCCGCAAAAAACTTACCTGCTACAATACCTGTTACATTAATAGGTGCTGAATATAAAAGCTGGTCTGTTTTTTGTCTTGCTTCCTCAGCAAAAAGTCGCATTGTTATAACTGGTACAA
>UQRG01000087.1 GCA_900543365.1 uncultured Eubacterium sp.
TGTTTCTGATACTTTTTCAGTAGTTGTTTCTCTAGTAGTTGTACTTGTAGTTGCACTATAATTTTGAGTTGAACCCTTAATAATTCTAGCTGGGGTACTAACACTAAAAACTGTTGATGACAACAAAATTGTAACAGCTGTTGTCAAAGCAATTTTTCTGTTAAACTCTTTCATTTTTTTCACTCTCCTAATAAATTTTACACTTTTATATCAAGTATAATTATAGCAAAAAATTATAAATAATTATATTACAATAAAATTAAATATTTAACCTCTTTATTATTGCTTATTATTATATATAAACAAAGCAAAAGATGCACCACATATAACAATATAGCCAATAATGCTGTAAACATCAGGTATTTGAGCAAAGATGAAAAATCCTAAAAGGGCAGAGAATATAATCTGTGTGTAATCAAATATAGATATTTCCTTTGCTGGTGCATTAGAATAAGCAGCAGTAATTGTAAACTGACCTCCAGTTGCTGCTATACCAGCTAAAAGCAAATATCCTAACTGCCACATTTCCATAGGCTCAAAACCAGTAATTACCCCAGGTAAAACAATTATACAGCTAAAAGCTGAAAAGAAAAATACTATTAAAGGTCCCTTTACTCCTCTTTGTCCTAAGGCTCTTACTGCTGTATATGCTGCACCTGCACTCATACCACCAATTATACCAGCAAGTGCCGGAAAAATAGCAGCAAATTCAAGGGTAGGCTTAATTATAAACAAACTACCTATAAAAGCTACAATTACACCTATTGCTTGTATAAACTTTGGCTTTTCCTTTAAAAATAACATTGAAAATATTATAGCAAAAAAAGGTGAAAGTTTATTAAGCATTGATGCATCAGACAAGTTTAAGTGGTCTACAGCATAGAAATTTCCCAGTATACCTAGTGTGCCCATTGCTGAACGAATTAATAATAAAGGTATATCCTTTTTATGATAATCTAATCCTATACCTTTCCTAAATAATATAAAGCCAGCAACTAACATTGCTATAAAATTTCTAAAAAAACTTTTTTGAATTGTAGGCAAATCACCAGAAAGGCGAACACAACAATTCATAAGTGCAAAGAAAAATGCTGATAATATTATGTAAACTATTGCTTTTTGTTTATTACTCATTTTAACCTCTCCAATACTATTGATTCTGTGCTAAAGCCTTAATATGATTTAACGCTTTATTTACAGCAGGAATAGAAATAATAATAATAGTAATTATTCCCTCTGTAAAAATATAAGAACCATTATAAACAAGAGAATAAACAGGAACATTCATACCACTTCCATTTGCATAAGAGGCAAAAAACACAACACCTGATAACCAAGCAAAGAAAAACCTACCTAACAAGGCAACAAAATATCCAATTTGTAAACCATATTTTTTACTTCTAAAAAACCCAGCCAAACCTAAAGCACCAAAGGCTAAAGGATAGTCAATAATAAGCTGCGGAACTGTATAAAAAACCGGTTCAATAACAAATTGTAAAAGACCGTAAGCAAAACCAGTCATTATACCGGCTTTAGGTCCATACCAATAACCAATAAGAACTATAAACAACATACTCAAAAGAGTAACTGAACCGCCTAAAGGTAGCTGAAACAGTTTAATCATTGATGTAACAAGAGCTAAAGCCATTGCTATTGCTGAAAAAACAAGTTGCTTTGTTGAAAATTTTGAACTTTTTTTATCCTTTGGCTGTATTATTATAGCAAAAGCTATAAGCCCTATTATTAAAACAGCTACAGTAATTACACCTGCTGGTGTAAGTTGAAATACATTTTCTTCCCAACTATTTACTGTTGGAAAGGCAAAAAAATTTGACATATATTTTATCTCCTTTATACATCAAAAATCCTGCCCTTTGGCAGGATTTCTGCATATTTTTTGTTATTATAAATTAATTAGTTAATTATGCCATTACTATTAATAAAAATATTACTAATAATAATTTCTTCAATTTTTCTCTATTATTTTGTAGCAGCCTTTATTATTTCCATAACAGATTTAATACCATCTGATACTTGAGAATTTTCCATAGCATTAATATATCCTTGTCTATTTTCATATACTCTATTTATAGTGTCAAACAAGCTACCCTTAGTCATTTTTTCTTCATCAATAACTTCTGCAAAGCCCTGTTTTTTAAAACTTTGAGCATTTAATATTTGGTCACCTCTACTTGCATTTTTACCTAAAGGAATAAGCAACATCGGTTTATGAAGTGCTAAAAATTCGCATATAGCATTAGAACCAGCTCTTGATATAACCATATCTGCCATAGCAAAAAGATTAGGAAGTTCATCTGATACATATTCAAACTGTTTATAACCTTCCTTATTATTTAAATTTTCGTCTAAATTGCCCTTGCCACAAAGATGAACTATATCATACTTAGGCAAAAGTTTGCCTAAAAGCTCCCTTACAGAATTATTTACCTTAACAGAGCCTTGTGAACCACCCATTATAAGAATTACAGGCTTATTACCACTAAATCCACACATTGCAATTCCCCTTTCCTTGCTGCCATTAAAAAGCATATCTCTTATAGGTGTCCCTGTGTGAATCCCCTTGTTATCCTTAATATGCTTAACTGCCTCTGGAAATGTAGTGCATACAGCTTTTGCAAAAGGCATAGCAAGTTTATTAGCTAAACCTGGAGTAATATCAGACTCGTGACACACAACATTGACCTTATTTAATGCTGCCCCAACAACAACTGGAACAGCAACAAATCCACCTTTTGAAAAAACAACATTAGGCTTTATTTTCTTAATAATGTGCTTTGACTGTAATATTCCCTTTAAAACCTTGAATATATCAGAAAAATTCTTTTTATCAAAATATCTTCTGAGCTTTCCTGAACTTACACCATAATAAGGTATGCCACATTTTTTAATAAGTTCTTCCTCCATACCTCCATTACTTCCTATATAATAAACATCATAACCTTCTTTTTGTAAATAAGGTATAAGCGCTATATTAGGTGTAACATGACCGGCCGTGCCACCGCCAGTTAAAACTATTTTTTTCATAATAAGCCTCCACTTGAGTTATATAACATCATTATATAACTTGTAAATAGTAATGTCAACAAATAACTCTTGTTTGTCAATTACATTTATAATTTATGCTAAATATTAAATTTATATAAAATTTATAGTATTTAGTTGAATTTTACACTATTTTATGTTATTGTATATTTATAATTAAATATTTGGAGGTATTCATATGAAAAAAATTATTGGCTTTTTAGCCTGTGCAGTTGCTGTCATTTCTGCAACCTGCTTTGCTTTTGCTACAAGTACACCAATTTATGGTGATGCTGACAACAATGGTACTGTAACTGTTAGTGATGCTGCTACTGTATTAGACAAGGTTCTTACAAATAAGTCAATGCCTATTGAGGAAAATGATAACTATAAAAAATACATTGACCTTAATAGTAACAACATTATTGATTCTGAAGATGTTGCTATTATTCTTCAGATGGCTCTTGATAGTAATTATAAGCCTGAAATTTCAACTGAGGCTACTACTGATGGAACTACTGAAGTCACTACAGATAAAACTACTGAAAGTACTACTATTGACACAAGTGACGGTATTGTAGTCGATAATTTCACTGACCTTAAGAAAGCTGTTGCTCAAACTGGCAAAACAATTTATGTAAAAGGTAACATTGATTGTCCTGAAAGATTAAATCTTAACACTAAAAATGCTAATACTCAGATTATAGGTATTGCAAATGATGATGGTACTGCAGCAACTCTTGACTTTGCATCATTAAGAGATAGTCTTAAGTCAAAGGGTGAAAGTGGTGTAGGTGTATATATTAAAGGTTCTCATTACACACTTAAGAACTTAATAGTTCAAAATGCCGGTGATTGTGGTTTAAGAATTAAAGGTAGTGGAACTGGTTACTCTACTATCGAAAACTGTGTATTCAGATACAACAACAACTCAGGTGTATCAGTAACAAGTGGAGCATCTAACAACACTTTTAAATCTGTTGACTGTTACCGAAATGCTGATATTGTTCAGAGCTTAGGTTCTGATGCAGATGGTTTTTCAGTTAAACTTTCAGCTGGTGAGAACAATTATTTCTACAACTGTCGTGCTTATGAAAATAGTGATGATGGTTGGGATAGTTATGATAAGATAACACCTTATATTGGTAGAATTGATTATATTGAGTGCCTTACTTGGAACAATGGTAACAATAAGATATTTACTGGTGAGTTCGACTATGAAAATGGTAATCCTTTAGACAAGAATCTTTTATATGTTCAGGCTATATTAAAGGCTGACCCTGATTTTGAAACAAAGTACAACAATCACCAAGTAACAAGTTGGCCACAAGTTGATATTAATATCTTAGGTTTAAGTGCTAGTTATTCTGATATTCATAATAAATGGGCTGGTAATCCTAACGGATTTAAGTTTGGTTCAATTAATACACCTGATACTTCATACAGAAATATTAAAAACTGTATAGCTTTTGACCACGCTAGCAAAGGTTTCGACCAAAATAACGCCTCTGCCAGCTACGATATTGAAAACACTTTAAGTTTCAACAACGGCAGAAACTACTATATGTCAAAAATGACATCTAAGTCTGTCAAAGGTATTCTTTATAGCTTTGGTAACACAAGTTCAAGTGACTCTGTTGACAAAAATGTTACTCTTACAACTCCTGATGAGGCTAAACAGGCTGAACTTCAAAATACAGTTTATGCTTACAGAGATATGATTAGAGCTTATGTTGATAACAATAAGATACCTGGTGAGCAAATTTGTAATGTTTTCTAATAATTTAATATTATAATTAAAAACAGGCATTTACTCAATTTTTGTAAATAATAGAATTTGAGTATGCCTGTTTTTTTAATAAATTAATTATTACAATATTAAATTTAACATTTAATTGCAAAATCTATTATTTTATGGTATTGTTTAATTAATATAAATATATTGAGGAGGTACTATAATGAAAAAAATTATATGTGTTTTAGCAAGTTCTATTGCTATATTATCCACAGTCTGTCTTGCCTTTGGTGAAAAAACGCCAATTTATGGCGATGCTAACAATAACGGTATTCTAGATGTTGAAGATTCTGCTATAGTTTTAGATAAGGTACTTACAAATAAGTCAATGCCTATTGAAGAAAATGCTGATTATAAAAAATATATAGACCTTAATAAAGATAATATTATTGACTCTACAGATGTATCTATAATACTCCAAATGGCTCTTGATAAAAATTATAGACCTGAAGGTATTCCTAACGAGCCTACTACTGAAACAACTACAATTATTTCTACAGATTCAACAACAGAAACTACTACTATTGACACAAGTGACGGTGTTGTAGTTGATAACTTTACTGACCTAAAAAATGAAATTGCTAAAAAAGACAATAAAATTTATATTAAAGGCACCATTAATTGTACTGAGAGGTTAAAACTTACAAACAAAAATGCTAATACTGAAATACTTGGTCTTACTAATACAGATGGCACAGGTGCAACCCTTGACTTTGCATCATTAAGAGATAGTCTTACAAGTTCTGGCTCAGGTGGTACAGGTATTTTAATTAACGGTAGTCATTATACATTCAAAAATATAATTGTACAAAATGCTGGTGATTGTGGTGTAAGAATTACTGGTTTAGATTCTGGCTATTCTACTTTTGAAAATTGCATATTTAGATATAACAATAACTCTGGTGTATCTGTTACAAATGGTGGCTCTAACAATACATTTAAGTATGTTGATAGTTATAGAAATGCTGACCTTATTCAAAAAAACGGCGGAGATGCTGATGGTTTTTCTGTTAAACTTCAAGCTGGAGAAAATAACTACTTCTACAATTGTCGTGCTTGGGAAAACAGTGACGACGGTTGGGATAGTTATGATAGAGGCACACCATACATTGGTAGAGTTGACTATGTAGAATGTCTTGCTTGGAATAACGGTAATCCAAAGGTATTTACTGGTGAATATGACTATGAAAATGGTTTTGCTTTAGATAAGAACCTTTTATATATTCAAGAAATATTAAAAAATGACCCTGATTTTGAAACTAAATATAATAACCATAATGTAACAAGCTGGCCAAAGCTTACAGTTAAACTTCTTGGCACAAGTAATTCTTATACAAACATTAGAAGTAAGGCTTGGCAAGGTAATCCTAATGGATTTAAATTTGGTTCAGCAGAAACACCAAGTTCATCATACAGATATATTAAAAACTGCATAGCTTTTGACCACGCAAACACACCTAACCAAAATCCTGCAAAAGGCTTTGATAGAAACAACGGTGCAGCATCTTATGATATTGAAAATACATTAAGTTTCAACAATGGTCAAAATTATTGGATGGATAAAATGACTCCTAATTCAGTTAAGGGTATATGTTATAGCTTTGGAAGCGGTAAAGCTGATGCCCCTGGTTCTCTTAAACTTACTACTCCAGACCAAACTAAACAAACAGAACTTAAGTCTACAGTGTATGCTTACAGAGATATGATTTATGATTATGTTTACAACAACAAAATACCGGGTGAACAAATTTGTAATGTATTCTAATATTATAAAA
>UQRG01000088.1 GCA_900543365.1 uncultured Eubacterium sp.
TTATTTTGAAAATATTCATCATTAGCTGATGTTTGCAAGTTATGATTTATTTCATCAACTAAAATATAGTTTTCTTTGTTTTTAATATGTTTCCAAGCAATACGAGTTAATATTTTATAAAACCAGTATTTAAAAGAATTAGCATTTTTTAATGAGTTTAATGATTTAAGACTCTGTATAAAAGTTTCTTGCACAACATCTTCAGCAATATATTTGTCTGATGTTATAAGGTATGCTGTTCTCAATGCTGATTGGCTATACTTGTTGTAAAGTTCGTCAATTGCATAAGGCTCTCCTTTTTTAATTTTTTCTATTATTTCATAATCTTCCATTAACTCACTCCCTTGCTTTTTTAGATGCATCTACTTATAAGAGGCATAGACAAATGAAAAAGTTCAAAAAATTTTATCACATTTTATAAAAAAAATCCATAGTGAAAAAATGTAAAGTATACTTGACAAATTTTTTGTTAAGTTATATACTAAGGATGTAAAGTATACTTGACATTTGGAGGTTAATATGAAAACAAGAATACAGGAGTTAAGAAAGGAGAGGGGATTATCTCAAGAAAGTTTTGCAAGAGAAATTGGTGTAACAAGGCAAACAATAATATCACTTGAAAAAGAAAAATATGTTGCATCATTAGAGTTAGCATTTAAAATAGCTAAATTTTTTAATAAAAGTATAGAGGAGGTTTTTATATATGAGGAATAGTAAAATAATTAAACTATTAACAGGGAAAGGGCATATTAAGGAACAGTTAAAATTCAGTAATATAATTTGTGGTATACTGGCTTTTATTGCTACACTAGTTTTTGTATTAATTATATTTGATATAGGCGTGTTTGGAGAAATTTCAGAGAAAAGCAAAAATATATATAATTTAATAGTAGTTGAATATTTTATTATATTTGTTGTTAAAATACTAAAAAACACAAGAATTATGAAAAATGAAGATATGCTTAAAAGTAAAGAAATAGCATTAAAAGATGAAAGAAATATAAATATTCAAAAAAGGGCTTTAAGTTGTGCTGTTTATGCTTATATTGGGATTGGATTTATAGTAGGTCTTATTATTTTGCCTTTTTACTATGAATCAGCTATTACTATTTTTTATACAATTTGTGCTTTGCTGGCTTTGTACTGTATTATGTTTTGTATTTTTTATAAAACAATGTAAAACCCATTGACAAAATATTTTATTTTTTATATAATATTAAACAGTGTGAAAACAGTAGGATAAGTAAGTGTAAGCTAAGGCTTTAGAGAGAATACGGCTGGTGAAAGTATTTGCAAGGCTTACATTGAAGCTCCCTTTAGAGATGTTCTCTCCTGTGTATGTTAATAGCATATCGTTTAATCTGCGTTAAGGATTTTAATGAGATACACTTTTTGTGTAATCAGGGTGGTACCGTGAAATATTTTCGCCCCTGTAGTCAATAGGCTACGGGGCTTTTTGTTTAGGAGGAAAAAGAAACTATGAGATTTATGGGTGTTAATGAAATCAGAGAAAAATACCTTTCATTCTTTGAAAGTAAGGGACATTTAAGAATGGCAAGTGCTTCACTTGTGCCACAGAATGACAAGAGTTTACTTCTTATTAATTCTGGTATGGCACCATTAAAGCCTTTCTTTACAGGTCAGCAAATTCCACCTCGCAAGAGAGTTACAACTTGTCAGAAATGTATTAGAACAGGCGATATTGAAAATGTAGGTAAGACAGCAAGACACGGTACATTTTTTGAAATGCTTGGTAATTTCTCATTTGGCGACTATTTTAAGCACGAGGCTATTCCTTGGGCTTGGGAATTTTTTACAAAGGTTGTTGAACTTCCGGAAGATAGATTATATGTATCAGTTTATCAAAATGATGATGAGGCTTATGACATTTGGAATAAGGAAATAGGTCTTTCTCCAGATAGAATATTTAGAATGGGTAAGGAAGATAACTTCTGGGAGCACGGTGTTGGTCCTTGTGGTCCTTGTTCTGAAATTTATTATGATAAGGGCGAAGAATATGGCTGTGGCAGTCCAGATTGTACAGTTGGCTGTGACTGTGACAGATATATGGAAATTTGGAACTTGGTATTTACTCAGTTTAACAGAGAAGAAGATGGTACTTATTCAAACCTTTCTCATCCAAATATTGATACTGGTATGGGTCTTGAAAGAATTGCAACTGTTATGCAAGGTGTAAACTCTATTTTTGATGTAGATACTGTTAAGGAAATTAGAGATGCTGTATGTAACATTTGTGGCAAGGAATATGGCAAAAATCATAAAGATGATGTTTCTATTAGAGTAATTACTGACCATGTTCGTTCAGTAACATTTATGACAGCTGATGGTGTTCTCCCATCTAATGAGGGTAGAGGCTATGTTTTAAGAAGACTTTTAAGAAGAGCTGCAAGACACGGTAAGTTACTTGGTATTGACAGAAAATTTATTGCTGAACTTTGCAAGGTTGTTATATCTAATTCAGGTGATGCATATCCTGAACTTGTTGAAAAGCAGGATATGATTTTAAAGGTTCTTACTACTGAAGAAGAAAGATTTTATGCTACACTTGATACTGGTATGGCTATGCTTTTCAGTAAGATTGAGGAATTAAAGGCTAAGGGCAATAATATTCTTGGTGGCGAAGATTCATTTAAGATGTATGACACTTATGGTTTCCCTGTTGACTTAATGGAAGAAATTTTAGCTGATGAAGGTTTTACTCTTGATGAGGAAGCATTTAAGATTGAAATGGAAAAGCAGAGAACCAGAGCTAGAAATGCAAGAGCTACAGATACTTATATGGGTGCTGAAGAAACTGTATACCACAAACTTGACCCTGCTATGTCAACTGAATTTGTTGGTTATGACAACTTAATTGCTGAGGGCAATGTACTTGCTTTAGTTGTAAATGATGAAATTGTCAATGAGGCTAAGGCTGGTGATAATGTTAGTTTAATTGCTGATAAAACTCCTTTCTATGCTGAAATGGGTGGTCAGTGTGGTGACTCTGGTGTTATTACTGCTAATGGCTTAAAGATTGAAATTGAGGATTGTACTAAGTTTGGTGGTAACAAGTTTGTTCACACTGGTAAGGTAGTAGAAGGTAGTGTTAAAACTGGTGACACTGTTACATTTGCTGTAAATAGCCAGCAGAGATTAGCTACAGCCAGAAACCATACTGCAACTCATATTTTACAGGCTGTTTTAAAGGAAGTTTTAGGTGGTCATATTGAGCAGGCAGGTTCATTTGTAAATAAAGATAGATTAAGATTTGACTTTACACATTTTGAGGCTATTGATAAAGAAACGTTAAGCCTTATTGAAAGAAAGGTAAATGAAAAGATTTTAGCTGCACTTCCTGTTGAAATTAAGGAAATGTCAATTGAAGAAGCTAAGAAAACTGGTGCAACTGCCTTATTTGGCGAAAAGTATGGAGAAGTTGTAAGAGTTGTAAATATTGGTGGCTATTCAGTTGAATTTTGTGGTGGTACTCACTTAAAGAATTCTGCATATTGTGGTTTATTTAAACTTGTGTCAGAAAGTGGTGTAGCTGCCGGTGTTAGAAGAATTGAGGCATTAACTGGTGCTGGTGCTATTGAATTCTTTGATGATGTTGAGTTTAAATTAAAGGCTATTTCTGAAAAGTTAAAGTCTTCTCCTAGTGATTTAGTTAAGAGAATTAATCACCTTATTGATGAAAACAAGAAACTTACTAAGGAAGTTGAAAGCCTTAAGGCTAAAATGAGTGGTGGTCTTGTTGATGAGCTTGTTAATGGCAAAGTAAATATTAAGGGCATTGATGTAGTAGCATCAGAAGTTAAGGGTCTTGATATGAATGCTTTAAGAACAATGGGTGACCAGATTAAGGATAAATTTAATGGTGTTATTGTTCTTGCTAGTGGTGAAGGAGCTAAGTGTAGCTTTGTTGTAATGTGTAGTGACGATGCTATAAAGGCTGGAGCAAATGCAGGTCAGATTGTTAAGGCTGCGGCAACTGTTTGTGGTGGCGGCGGTGGTCGTCCAAATATGGCACAGGCTGGGGGTAAAGATGCTTCTAAGATTGGTGAGGCTCTTGAAACAGCTAAAACAACTATTGAGGGTATGATTAAATAATATGGAAGCAAGTTTAGCTTATAAGACAAAACAAATAATAAAGAAATACGAATTTAGTTTCAAAAAGAATTTTGGTCAGAACTTTCTCGTAGATGAGAGAGTTTTGGACAAAATAGTAAGTGCTGCTGATATTAATGAAAAGGACCTTGTTATAGAAGTAGGTCCCGGTATTGGTACACTTACTCAAGCTATGGCTAAAAAGGCAGGCAAAGTTATTTCTGTTGAAATTGATAAAACTCTTGTGCCAATTTTAGGTGAGCTTTTAGAGGACTATAATAATATTGAAATTATAAATGAGGATATACTTAAGGTTGATATTAATGAAATAATAGAAAAACATAAGGGTATGAATGTTAAAATGGCTGCTAACTTGCCTTATAACATTACTACACCTATAATTATGGGTATACTTGAAAAACATATACCTATGGATAGTCTAACAGTAATGATACAAAAAGAAGTTGCCTATAGAATGAATGCCAAGCCTTCAACTAAGGATTATGGTTCTCTTTCTCTTGTTACTCAATATTATTGTGAGCCTTATCTTGTTGCAAATGTGCCACAGAACTGTTTTATGCCTCGTCCAAATGTTGACTCTGCTGTTATTAAACTCAGTATTTTAAAAGAGCCTAGAATTAAGGTTAAGGACGAGAAGTTTATGTTTAACTTTATAAAGGCTGGATTTAGTCAGAGAAGAAAGACCCTTGTTAATTGTATATTTAGTAGTGGTTTAGTTACACTTAATAAAGAGGAAATAGGTAAGGTACTTAATGAACTTGGTTATGACGAAAGAGTAAGAGGAGAAAGTCTTACTCTTGAAGACTATGGAAAAATAAGTGATAAAATGCTTGAGTTTATTCATAGCTAGTACAAAGGCAACATATATTAAATAAGAATTAATTTTATGGAGGTACTTATTTAATATGTCTTATTCAAGAATTTTTGTTGCTTTAAAGCAGGGTTGTCAGGACTATGCCAGAGATACAAGAGGTTCTGTAGGCAGATGTATTATTGAACTTAGAAACGGTGCTGGCAGACTTATATTACAGGTACAAGGTCTTAGGAGAGATTGTGACTATAGAGTGTGTATTCTCACTAATAATTCCTACGCAGAAGTCACAAAACCTCTGTATGTAGACGCATCAGGCAAAGGAGAGATAAAGTGGGAATTTTTGCCTAAAAACATTAATATAAATGTAGGAGAAATTAAGGCTGTTGCTGTATTAGTTAAGGATAAAGCTCCACTTATTGGCTTTGTAGATGGAGAGTATAATTGGCAACATTGCTTAATGGCTAAAGGTGTAGATGAGCCTATTAATAAACCTGCTATTGCCAGCTGTTCAAATAAAAGTGAAAGTACAGAAGATACAAAGAGTACAGATAGTGAAATTGAAAAAGAAAAACTTATATGTATAATTAATGAAATTGACAAGGATATTGATGAACTCAAAGAGTATTCCAAAATTGGTACACCTGAGGCTGAAAACAGACTTTTTCAGAGAGAACAAATAAGTCCCTTTGGAAATGACAATATTTATTGGGTAAAGGCTAATATTAAGGAACTTTGTTTAGTTAAGGCTTTTTGGAAGTATATTAACAATCCATTTGTTATAAAAGGTTGTCGAGATTATCAGCATATTTTGTTAGGTAAAAATAAAGACAACTATTTTCTTGGTATACCTAGTAAATATGACAAAGAGTACAAACTTGAGGCTATGGCACAAGGCTTTGATACTTTTAAAAGTACTAATAATAAGCCTTTGGAGCAGGGAGATTTCTGTTATTACATATTAAAGTGCTAGTGAAAGGAAAATAAAATGCGTATTAGAAAAAAGCCTTGGGCTGAAAAGGAGCTTGCAAGTAATAAAACTATTATTGACAATCCAAGACAGTTTAAGGGTAAGTGGAAGGAAGTATTTGGAAACGATAACCCTATACATATTGAAATTGGCTGTGGTAAGGGTAATTTTATAAGTGAAATGAGTAAACTTCACCCAGATATTAACTATATTGGTATAGAAAGAGAAGAACAGATTATTGTATCTGCCTTGAAGAAAAGTCGTGAACTTGAGGTAGGCAATAATGTTAAGTTTTTTTGTGAAGATGTAGCTAATTGCCTTGAAATATTTGATACTGGTGAGGTAACTAGAATTTATACTAATTTTGCTGACCCTTGGCATAGGAGAAGAAAGTGGGCTAAGAGAAGACTTACTCACAAAAACTTTCTTAATTTGTATGAAACTCTTTTTGGTGAAAAGGGTGGGGAACTTTTTATGAAAACTGATAATAAGATTTTATTTGAGTTTAGCTTAAATGAAATTGCTGATAAGGGTTGGAGATTACATAATATTTCTCTTGATTTGCACAATAGTGATTATGAGGGTAATGTTATGACAGAGTACGAAAAAAAGTTTT
>UQRG01000089.1 GCA_900543365.1 uncultured Eubacterium sp.
ACAACTGCATAGCCTAATTTTTTATGATTAATAATTTCAAGCCCTAATTCTCTAAGCATATCTATGTCATTGTATATACTTTTTCTTTCTGCTTTAATACCCCTTTCTTTTAATGCATCAAGAATTTCTAACATTGTTAAATAATGATTTTTATCTGTTTTTTCTAACAAAATTTTACGCAGATAAAAAACCTTAATTTTTTGGTTTACAGATTTTGCCATAAAATACCACCTCATATATAATATACAATAAAATGGCATAATTAGCAACTATTTTGTTAAAACTTTATAAATTATTTAATAAATTGTAGAAATTAGGGAAAGAAATACCTACACAATCAGCATCTATAATTGTAGTTTCACCTTCAGCAATAAGACCGGCAATAGCACAACTCATAGCAACTCTATGGTCTAAGTGAGAATAAACCTCAGCACCCTTAAGTTTTTGATTACCTTTAATAATCATACCATCATCAGTTTCTTCAATTACAACGCCCATTTTGCCAAGCTCTTGACTCATTGTTGCAATTCTGTTAGACTCTTTAACCTTTAATTCTGTAGCATCTTTAACTACAGTAGTGCCCTCTGCACAAAGAGCAGCAACAGTAAATACAGGAATTTCATCAATCATACGAGGAATAATACTACCTTCTAATGTAGTTGCCTTAAGACTTGAAGTTTTCACCTCAATGTCGCCAACAAGTTCACCGCCAGAATTTCTTTCGTTTATAATTTCAACATAACCACCCATAGCCTTTAAAGCATCAATAATGCCGGTTCTAGTTGGATTAATACCTACATTTTCAATAATAATATGGGAATTTGGTACAACAAGACCAGCAACCATAAAGAAAGCAGCAGAAGAAATATCACCAGGCACTTCTAAATTCTTGCCGTAAAGTTCTTTAACAGGTGTACTTGTTATTACACCATTTTCGTTTTTAATATTAGCGCCAAAGTAGTTAAGCATAATTTCTGTATGGTCTCTTGATGCTACAGGTTCAATAATAGTTGTAGTACCTTCAGCAAAAAGACTTGCAAGAAGTATAGATGACTTAACTTGAGCCGATGCTACAGGCATTGTGTATTCCATAGATTTAAGTTTTTTGCCGTGAATAGTAAGGGGAGCATAACCGTCATTTGTACTTTCAATATCTGCACCCATTTGACTTAAAGGTTTAATAACTCTGTTCATAGGTCTTTTTTGAATAGATGCATCACCATTAAGAGTTGAATCAAAGCCTTGAGCAGCGAGTATGCCAGATATAAGTCTAATAGTAGTACCACTATTGCCTACATCAAGGGTTTCTTTAGGTGCATTAAGACCATTTAAGCCTTTACCGTGAACAATAACATTGTCATCATTTACTTCTATATCAATACCAAGTTTTTTAAAACAAGATATAGTTGACATACAGTCATCACCTTTTAAAAAACCAGTAATTTTAGTGTCACCTTTTGCAAGGCTGCCAAACATAACTGCTCTATGAGATATTGATTTATCTCCCGGTATTTTAATTTTTCCATTAAGACCTGTTCTTGAACTAATTACTTTATTCATTTTTTACTCCTTATTTAAAACTGTAAAATTCATTGCTTCAAGTATTTCCTTTGCTTTTTCCTTTTGATTCGGTTCACTAAATGCTATGAGCAAAGCACCTTCTGAGTAATCTCTACTGTTTACAATGCCTATATTTTTTATGTTAATATTGTGACTGCTTAAAATAGTGGCTATAATAGCAATTGCACCCGGTTGGTCAGCAATGTCAATATATATTTCGTACTGGGTACATATAGTAATAGGCTTTCTGTTGGCAAAAGTATTTCTGTATTCTCTTGCTTTTTCAAAAAAGTCATATAAACTATTGTCATTTGATAGTTCTTTTTCAATAGATTCAATATTTTCTTTAAACTTTTTAAGTACAGACAATATTTTGCCTTTGTTATCACTGCATATACTGCTCCACACTTCAGGTGATGAACTAGCTATTCTTGTTATATCTTTAAAACCACCGGCAGCTAAAGAGTGCATATAACAATTGTCGTCGTCTAATTCCTCAACAGTGTTTACAAGAGCTGATGCAATAATGTGTGGCATATGGCTAATAGCGGCAACAGTGTAATCGTGGTAGTCTGGGTCAAGTACAATAGGTACTGCACCTGTAGCCTTAACCAGTTCTGTCATTTTGTCAACCATATCCTTAGTAACATTTGGTGTCGGAGTAAGAATATAAAAGGCATTTTCAAAAAGATGTGCCTTAGCAGATTTGTAGCCTGTTTTTTCGGACCCAGCCATAGGATGTCCGCCAATGAAATGAATATCTTTGAATTTAAGCATTTCATCATATATAGCTTTTTTTGTACTGCCGACATCAGTTATTATACAATCATCTTTTATGTAAGGAATAAGTTTTTCTACATAGCTAGGGATTTTGTCTACAGATGTACATACAAATACTATATCACAATCCTTAAATATTGACATATCAGTAAGAGAATAATTGTCAATAACCTTGTCAGTCATTGCATCAATAAGTGATTGTTCACTTCTGTTCATAGCTGATATTTCTATATCTTCATATTTATTTTTAAGACTTTTGGCTAAAGAACCTCCTATAAGTCCCAGCCCTATAATACCAATTTTTTTCATATATTGCACCTCTTGTGTTTGCATACTTAATTAATTTTATCATTTATATATAAATAGGTCAAGAGTCATAAGAAAAAATATAAATTAAATCTATTATATGAATACAATATTCTTTTGAAAATGCATTTGTCTGACAACTCCTTTCATTTTCGTCATTATTTATTAATAAAACTCTGCTTTTTTGCCCAAAATTACAGTTTTATATGAGTAAAGTATAGTAAAAATTGATAAAAAGTTGAATTTTAAAATACTTTCTATTGCTTTTTAGCTACAAAAGTGATATAGTATATCTTGTATAGTTTTTTTGTTATAAGTAAAACTAGAGTAAAATTAGTACACAAAGGTTTGATATAAAGTTGCTTATGTGTGCGTTAAAAGAATCAGTTTGTTAATTATACTGTTTAATAAAGTAAATTTGAAATCTTTAAGGAGGTTCATTAAAATGGCAAAGAAAAATAAGCCTGATGTAGTTAATAAGATGGTTTTGCCACAGTGCTTAAACGATATTATTAAAAACAGTGATGCAAAGATTATTGTTCCTGAAACTAAGGAAGAATTAATTGATCTTGCAATGGGCGGTAAGGATAAACTTACTAATGATGTAAGCTTTGAAGTAAATGGTAAGGAAGTTAAGGAAGGTACTGTTGTTAAGTGTAAGAATGGTATTGTTATTAACTTTGATGACCCTGCAATGAGAAGAAGAGACCCTAATTCTATGGTTATTGCAGATGACCTTCCAACTGATAAACCAACTCATATGGAGAGATTTGGTACTCCTTTTGAGCCAATTAGAAACGAAACTTTTGATTGGTTAAAGTCACAGGAAAGCTTAATTGTAGTTCCTTTTTATGCAGGTAATGTATCAATGGGTATTACTTATCCTTGTATGGCTGTTGTTCCAGGTAATTCAGCTTGTTTTGCTACTGCTCTTGCTGAATTACAGGGATTTATTCCTTGCAGTAAGGTACCTAACTACTTTAAGCCAAAGGCTGTTATTTATGTAGCACCTACATTCCGTCATACTCACTATGATGGTAAGCAGATTGTAGTTCACAACAGATTATATGATATGCAGGAAATCTTTAGCTACAATCTTTACTTAGGACCATCTGCTAAGAAGGGCGTTTACTCTATTCTCCTTCATATTGGTGAGCAGGAAGGTTGGGTAACATTACACGCATCTACAGTTAAGGTTGTTACACCATATGAATTAGAACTTACTATTATGCACGAAGGTGCTTCTGGTGGTGGTAAGTCTGAAATGACTGAGCCAATTCACAGAGAAGATGATGGTAAGGTTTTACTTGCTACTAACTCAATTACTGGTGAAGAAACTTATGTTGGTATATCAGACACAGCTACTCTTTACCCTGTAACTGATGATATGGCTCTTGCACATCCATCATTACAGAACAACAGTAAGAAGTTAGTTGTTTGTGATGCTGAATACGGATGGTTCTTAAGAGTTAATCATATTGACCAGTACGGTACTGAACCTGAAACTGAAAAGGCTTGTTGTCATCCAAAGGAACCACTTGTATTCTTAAATATGAATGCAGTTCCTGGTTCTACTTGTCTTATTTGGGACCATATTGAGGATGCCCCAGGTGTACCTTGTCCTAACCCTAGAGTAATTATGCCTAGAAAGCTTAAGAATAACATTGTTAATGGTACTGCGGAGATTGATGTACGAAGCTTTGGTATTAGAACTCCTCCTACAACTAAGGAGCACCCAGACTATGGTATTATTGGTATGTTCCATGTTCTTCCACCAGCTCTTGCTTGGATTTGGAGACTTGTTGCACCAAGAGGTTTTGCTAACCCATCTATTATTGATGCTGGTGGTAACCAGATGAAGTCTGAAGGTGTTGGTTCTTACTGGCCATTTGCTACCGGTAAGAAAGTTGACCAGGCTAATTTATTGTTAAAGCAGATTTTATCTACTCCTAGTACAAGATATATCCTTATTCCTAACCAGTATATTGGTGTTTATAAGGTAGGCTTTGCTGGCGAATGGGTAACAAGAGAATACCTCTCAAGAAGAGGTGGTGCTAAGTTTAAGCAGGAACAGCTTGAAGATGCCAGATGTTCTATTCTTGGTTATGTTCCTAAGTCTGTTAAGATTGATGGCACTCCTATTAACCCAGGTTTATTAAAGGTTAATATTCAAGGTAGAGTTGGTAACGAGGCTTATGATATTGGTGCTAAGAAACTTACTGACTTCTTTAAGGAGCAGTTAAAGCAGTTTGATACTCCAGACCTTGACCCATTAGGCAAGAAGATTATTGATGCTGTTATGAACGATGCTAGTGTACAGGAATTTTATGATTTAATTCCTAAGCTTTAATATTTAACAAATTTTAATATTTAATAATAGACTAAAGGCGGTTCTTCGGAGCTGCCTTTTTTATAAAAATAATATAGTTGCTTATTTTTATTTTAAATAGTATAATTAAAAAATAAAAAATAAAGGAGGAAATTTTATGTCAATTATAAGACCCTTTAAAGGCTATAGACCTAAACAAGACCTTTGTAGTAAAGTTGCAGCACTTCCTTATGATGTAATGACATCGGAAGAAGCAAGAAAAATGGTTAAGGACAATCCCTATTCTTTTCTTCATATAGACAAGGCTGAAATAGATTTACCACCTGAAATTGACCACTATTCTGATGTTGTTTATCAAAAAGCTAAGGATAACCTTTGGAATATGATTGAAAAAGGTATTTATATTCAGGATAAAAAACCTGTTTTATATATTTATCAGCTTACTATGAAGTGCAAAAGTCAAACTGGACTTGTTGCTTGCACATCTATTGATGAGTATATAGAGAACAAAATAAAGAAACATGAGCTTACACGAGCTGATAAAGAGGAAGATAGAATTCATCATGTAGACACTTGTAATGCAAATACGGGTCCTATTTTTCTTACTTATAAGAATAAAACAAGTATTGACGGTATTATTAACAAGGTTATTGAAAATGAGCCAATATATGACTTTAGGGCAGATGACGGTATTAAGCACACAGTTTGGCTTATAGATAATAATGAAGTTATTAATAATCTTATTAATGAGTTTAAGTGTGTGCCTGCTCTTTATATTGCTGATGGACATCACAGAAACGCATCAGCTGTTAAGGTTGGTTTAAAAAGACGACAAAATAATCCCAATTATACAGGTAATGAGGAGTTTAATTACTATTTATCTGTAATTTTCCCTGATAATCAGCTTTATATTATGGATTACAACAGAGTTGTTAAGGACTTAAATGGTTTAAGTAATGAGGAATTTATAGCTGAAATAAGTAAAAAATTTTATGTATCAGAGTATAAGGGAAATGAATGTTGTAAGCCTTGTGAAAAGCATACTTTTGGTATGTATTTAGATAAAAAGTGGTATTTATTAAAGGCAAAAGATGCTATTGTAAATGAAAATGATACTGTAGCTTGCCTTGATGTATCTATACTTCAAAATGAGCTTTTAGCTCCCATATTAGGTATTGGTGACCCTAGAACTGACAAGAGGATTGATTTTGTTGGTGGTATAAGAGGACTTAAGGAACTTGAAAATAGAGTAGATAGTGGAGAAATGAAAGTTGCTTTCTCTATGTATCCAACTACTATGGAACAGCTTATGAATATTGCGGATGATAACAAAATTATGCCTCCTAAGTCAACTTGGTTTGAGCCTAAGTTGAGAAGTGGTATCTTTATACACGAATTATAGAATATTAAAAGGCTGTTGTATGACAGCCTTTTCAGATTGTCGATAAACCCAGTTTCAAATTAGAAACTGGGTTTATCATTGTAAAAATATATTCAATTAAGGATAAATTTTCAAATAT
>UQRG01000090.1 GCA_900543365.1 uncultured Eubacterium sp.
AGGCTGTCGACTTTTTCGACAGCCAGACTGAGGTTACAATCTGTAACCTCAGTACATTAAACTATAATATAATAAAACCTATTTTAATTTTTTAATAACCACATCATCAAAAAATTCATTTATCTTTGTAGGGTCAACACCATAATATTCATTTTCAACAAGGACAGCAACCCCTTTGCTACCGCAGTTACCAGTACAAAATGTACCATTAATAATGACTTTATCACTTAATCCATTTTTTTCAATTGCCTGCTGAATACCATTAATTACATTGTATGACCCCTTTAAATGACAGGCACTTCCTATACATACAGATATTTTAATCATTAGTATTTTCCTCCTTAGCATATTCAATATGTAGTAACTTATGAACTTTACCTCTTAAAAGACCATTATAAAGGGACATCATAATTGGATTTTCTTCACTTCTCTTATTGCTGCACATTCTATCAGCTTCGTAAAGATTTTCACTTCGTTCCATTTTGCCCTCTCTATCAGTATGAGGTTGACCAGCACCATTAATACAACCGTTAGGGCAAGCCATAACTTCAACAAGGTCATAATGTGCACCAGCTTTAATCCTTTTAATAAGATTATCCGCATTTTTAAGTCCACTTACAACAGCAATCTTAAGCTCATTTCCAGCATATTCAATAGTTTTTTCCTTAACACCTTCAAGACCTCTAACTCCATTAAAGGCTAAATTTCTTAAAGCACCTACAGACTTATCTGTTTCAATTCGTCTTATAACAGCTTCAGTAACTCCACCAGTAACTCCAAATATAACACCTGCACCGGAAATAGAGCCAAAAGGCATATCAATAGATTCTGGCTCTATTTCACTAAATACAATACCAGCCTCTTTAATCATTTGTATAAGCTCTTTAGTTGTAATTACATAATCAATAACTGGAGAACCGTCTTCTCGTCTAAACTCTGGTCTTATTGCCTCAAACTTTTTCGCCGTACAAGGCATAATGGCAACACTTATTATTTTCTTTCTACTAGCCTTATACTGTTCCTTTATAACACTGCCAAACATTTGCATAGGAGAACGACAAGTTGAAATATTAGGCAACAATTCAGGATAATTCTTTTCACAATAATTAACCCAAGCTGGACAACAGGAAGTGAAAAGTGGTATATTTTTATTTTGAGCTATTCTATCTAAAAACTCGTTAGCCTCTTCAAGAACAGTTAAATCAGCACCAGTTGCAGTATCAAAAACTTCATCAAATCCTATTCGCTTTAATGATGCAACAATTTTACCCATTACATTACCTTCATTAAGTCCAAAGGACTTAGCTACAGCAACTCTGACAGCAGGTGCAATTTGTGCCACAACCTTAACATCTTCTTTATCAAATTCATCCCAAAGCTTCATTCTATCATTTTTAATAACAATAGCACCAGTTGGACATACAGCAGCACATTGACCACAACCAACACAATTACTTTTACCAATAGGTTCATCAAATGCTGTTGCAACAATCATTTTAGAACCTCTGTTAGCAAAGTTAATTGCACCAACATTTTGAACTTCATTACAAACTCTTACGCAGTCACCACAGAGTATACATTTATTTCTATCCCTTGTAATACACACTGATGAATCATCTATATCAGGTTCTGCTGCTGTATTATTAAATCTAACGCTTTTAATTCCAAATCGACCAGCAAGTTCTTGTAATCTACATTCACCATTTTTATCACAGGTGGTACAATCTCTACAATGATTAGAAAGCAAAAGCTCTAAAATCATTTTTCTATGTTTTCTTAATTTTGGTGTGTTTGTAAATATTTCAGCACCAGCTTTAGGTGGAGTTGAACAAGCTGCCTCTATGCCACCCCACTTATTTTCTACCATACACATTCTACAAGCACCATATACAGATAAGTCAGAGTGATAGCAAAAAGTTGGCAAATCAATACCAGCTTTTCTTATAAGTTCAAGTATATTTTTTTCGCCTTCAATGGCTACCGGAATATTGTCAATTATCATATAATTATCATTTGCCATTTTCTACACCTCCTTAACTGCACCAAAGTTACAACTCTCAAAACAAGCACCACATTTAATACATTTGTTTGTATCTATAACAAATGGTGACTTAATTTTCCCACTTATTGCTTCAACTGGACAATTTCTTGCACATTTAGAACAACCTTTACAAATTTCAGGGTCAATATAGTATGTAACTAACTTTTTACATTGACCAGCTGGACACTTCTTATTATTAATATGTTCCTCATATTCTTCTCTAAAATTCTTAATAGTTGATACAACAGGTGTTGCAGCAGTTTTACCAAGTCCACATAGAGCAGTTGATGAAATAGTATCAGCTAAATCAAGAAGAAGCTCTATATCTCCATCTTTGCCATTGCCTGCTACAATTCTTTCCAATATTTCAAGCATTCTCTTTGTACCCTCTCGACAAGGTACACATTTACCACATGATTCGTTTTGAGTAAAATTCATAAAAAATCTGGCAACTTCAACCATACAGGTTCCTTCGTCCATAACAACAAGACCACCAGAACCAATCATAGCACCAACTTTTTTAAGTGAATCAAAATCAAGTGGTATATCTAAATTAGGAGTAATAAGGCAACCGCCAGATGGACCCCCTATTTGAACAGCTTTAAAAGGTTTGTCACCTTTCATTCCTCCACCAATGTCAAATATAATTTCTCTTAGTGTTGTACCCATTGGTACCTCAATAAGACCAGTATTTTGTATATTGCCGGTTAAAGCAAAAGCCTTAGTACCAGGACTATTTTCTGGTCCAATACTCTTATACCAATCTCCACCATTTGTAATTATTTTAGGAACATTTGCATAAGTTTCTACATTATTAAGAACTGTTGGTTTTGCAAATAACCCCTTTTCTACAGTACGAGGTGGTTTAACTCTTGGCATACCTCTTTTGCCCTCAATAGATGCAGTAAGAGCAGAACCCTCACCACATACAAATGCACCTGCACCCTTATTTATATGAAATTCAAAATCAAAGCTACTACCTAATATATTCTTACCTATCAATCCAATTTCCCTTGCTTGTTTAATAGCGTTTTCAAGTCTTGACACAGCCATAGGATATTCAGCTCTAACATATATATAACCTTCTTTTGAACCAGTTGCTATACCTGCAATCATCATACCTTCCAACATTCTATGAGGGTCACCCTCCATAATACTTCTATCCATAAAAGCACCAGGATCACCTTCATCGCCATTACACACAACATAATGTATAGGTTCAGATTGATTTGCAACTTGTCGCCATTTTCTGCCAGTTGGAAAACCTCCGCCACCTCTACCTCTTAATACAGATTTTTCAACTTCTTCAATTATTTCTATAGGCTTCATATCAAAAAGTGCCTTTTCAAAAGCTTCATAACCCCCAATGGCAATATATTCAAGTATAGATGTTGCATCAATGTGTCCACAATGTTCCAAAACAACTCTGTGCTGTTTAGCATAAAAAGGAATATCCTCCTGTCTTATGTAAGGTTTGCCTTCAATTTTATATACAAGTCTATCTATAACTTTGCTGTTAATAATTGTACTATTTACAATATCTTCACAATCTGTAATTTTTACCTTTGTATACAAAATACCTTCAGGCTCAATTCTTACTAAAGGACCCATTTCACAAAATCCGTGGCAACCACTTTTCTTTAAACCTATACTTTCACTATGAGGGTCTTTTTCAAGTTTAACACTACATTTGATACCCTTACTTTCAATAAGTCTTAAAAGTTCATTATAAATATCAAGTGAACCACCAGCTACACAACCTGTACCAGCACAGACAAGTATTTTCTTAGTTTGGAGTTTAATTGCAGCTGAATAAGCCTTTCTTAATTTAATCAAATCTTTTCTACTGCTTAGCATTTTTTTCTGCCTCCTTTATATCTCGTATTAAACTACTTGCCTTGTCAGGAGTCATTGCCGGCATAACCTTATCATTAACAGTCATTGCTGGAGCAAGTCCACAAGCACCTAAACAGCTAACGGTTTCCACTGTAAACATTAGGTCATCTGTTGTCACTTTTTTATCCGAAAGTCCAAGTTCAGCTCTTAATCTTTCAAGAACCGGTATACCCTTTCTAACGTGACAAGCTGTACCATCACAAACCTTAATAATATACTTACCCTTTGGTTCAAGAGAAAAATTCTCATAAAAAGTAGCTACACTATAAATATTTGCCACACTTGTATCTAATTTCTTCGCTATGTAAGGAAAAATTTCCTTTGGCAAATAATGATAATGTTCTTGCACATCTTGCAATATAGCAATTACAGAATTTTGACTACATTGATAGTCTGCAAGAATTTTATCTAGTATAGTATAATTAAATTTCCCAATCATTTTAATACCTCCTTTGCATTAATACATTTTTATGCAAAATGTACCCTGCTTATTATCAATTATACCATACTATTATCAAAACTCACTATAACATTATTGTTAAGATTTCATAATTCGTCATAATACACAAAAAAGCACAGTTTAAACTGTGCTTTTTTAACAAACATCAATTACATAGTCTGTATAATAGTATCTGAAAATTCTGTAAATTCTTCCTCTTGACCTGTTTTTAATGTTGATTTAACAGAAAATACCTTTTCAATTACAGTTATATTTTTCATTTCAGATAAAATTGCTACTATTTTTTTACCTGCCACAGCTCCCCAAGTACCATTATCCATAACAGCAATTGTTCTGTTTTGAAGATTAAGGTCCTTCATATCTGTAACAAAACTTTTCATAACCGGATACATTTCACCATTGTATGTTGGAGATGCAAGAACAATATTGCTATATTTAAAACTTTCTGAAATTAACTGAGATAAATCAGTATGAGAAACATCATATACCCTTATATTCTTAATACCCTTTTCAGCAAATGTATTTGCAAGTACATTTGCCATATTTTCAGTATTACCATACATAGAGGCGTAAGCAATCATTACCCCTTTTTCTTCTGGCTCATATTTACTCCACTTGTTATATTTATCTAAAATATAATTTAAATTTTCTCTCCATATAGGTCCGTGTAGAGGACAAATAGCCTTAATGTCCATATTAGAAACTTTCTTAAGTAATGCTTGAACTTGAACGCCATACTTACCCACAATATTAGTATAATATCTTCTCGTATCATCAAGCCAATCTCTGTCAAAATCTACTTCATCAGCAAAAATCGTACCGTCTAAAGCACCAAATGTACCAAATGCATCAGCTGAAAACAATACACCTGTTGTTTTATCTAAAGTAACCATAGTCTCTGGCCAATGAACCATAGGTGCCATAACAAAAGTGAGAGTATGATGACCTGTATCAAAAGTATCTCCTTCTTTCACAACCATTGATTCATAGCTTAAACCTTCAAAAAACTGACCTATCATTTGGAAAGTCTTAGCATTACCAATAACCTTAATATTAGGATACATTAATATTAAATCGCCAATTACTGCACAATGGTCAGGTTCCATATGATTAACAACAACATAGTCAAGAGGTCTACCATTTAAAACATAAGTAAGATTTTCAATAAACTCTCTGCTTATGGCGTGGTCAACTGTATCCATAAGAACAGTTTTTTCGTCCATAATAACATAAGAATTGTAAGAAACACCTCTTGGAATAGGGAAAAGGTTTTCAAACTTAGTTAATTTTCTATCACTTCCACCAATCCAAAAAATATCATCAGTTACTTTTCTAACGCAATGCATATATTTATCTCCTTTGTAATAATTATTATCTTTTTGACCTATTTTACTATTTTAAAAATACTTTGTCAAGACATTGTAATGATTATACAATAATTTTATTTTCTTTAGTTTTTTTCCATTTTTCAGCAGTTGCTTTTCCTCCTAATATGTGTCGCTGTGCCTTGTGATAAGCTAATATTTCTCTAACTTGCTTAGAAAGTTCAATATCTACTGCCGGAAGTCTATCAACTAAATCTTTATGGCAAGTTGATTTTGATATTCCCCATATTTTTGCAGCCGCTCTAATTGTTTTTTTTGTTTCACATATATACTTTCCAATTTCAATACATCTTTCAGCTATGTCGGCTCTCATAAAAAAGCCCTCCTTGTTCAACACTTAGTGCATTATATGAATAAGAAAGGACTTTTAGACTTATATTTATTTTTCCATTTTAGCCAGAGCCTCTGTTAAGGCTTCTGAAATTTGGTCTGGACAAGATGAACTCTTAATACCAGCCATTTTTGAAATTGCTTCTTCAGCTTTCATTCCCTTTAAAAGAGAGCTTACTCCTTGAAGATTACCAGAACAACCACCAATAACTCTTACATCATTTATAATATGTGTATTTTCATCAATATCAACTATCGTTTCTTTTGAACAAACACCCTTATTTTTATATGTATATTCCATTATTAACCTCCTTAAAATATTAATAATAAAAAAAAGGACTTCAAAAGAAGTCCTAAG
>UQRG01000091.1 GCA_900543365.1 uncultured Eubacterium sp.
AAAGAAATCTAATGCTTGCTGAGGGAAAAGTGCATAACTTAATACATCTTCTTCCTTCTCCTTATAATCTTTCATTTCAGCTTCAATCTTTTCAAGTTCAGGAGCAATATTATCAGCTGGTCTGCAAGTAATCGGTTCTTCGTCACCTATTATTTTCTTTCTTATTTCTTCAGAAATAGGTACAGGAGTTCTACCATACATACCTCTCACAATATCCTTTGTTTCCTTCGGAACCATTTTGTATCTTTCACCCATAATTACATTTAAAACTGCTTGAGTACCTACAATCTGGCTGGAAGGAGTAACAAGTGGAGGGTAACCAAGGTCTGCTCTTACTCTAGGAATTTCTTTAAGAACATCATCATACTTATCCTCAGCCTTAGCAGCCTTTAACTGACTTACAAGGTTAGAAAGCATACCACCTGGAACTTGATAAATAAGTGTTGCAATATCAACAGCAAGCATCTTAGGACTTAAAAGACCACTTTCCATAGCATCTTCTCTAATAGGCTTAAAATAATCAGAAATTTCTTTTAAAATACTTGTGTCAAGTCCTGTATCATATTCAGTTCCCTTTAAAGCAGCAACCATAACTTCAGTAGCAGGCTGTGCGGTACCCATACTAAGTGGTGACATATCTGTATCAATAATATCAGCACCCGCCTCAATAGCTTTCATATAAGTCATTGAGGCTATACCACTTGTGTAATGACTATGCACTTCGATTGGAAGATTAACTTCCTCCTTAATAGCCTTAACTAAATCATAAGCAGGCTGTGGAAGTAAAAGACCTGCCATATCCTTAATACATATAGAATCAGCTCCTAAATCTCTGTATGTCTTAGCTAAATTCACATAGTATTCAAGGGTATGAACATCACTTAAAGTATAACTAATTGCAAGCTGTGCGTGAGCACTGTCCTCTTTCTTAACAGCCTTAACGGCAGTTTCAAGATTTCTAGCATCATTAAGTGCATCAAATATTCTTAAAATATCAATACCATTTTCAATACTTTTTCTAACAAATGTATCCACCACATCATCTGCATAATGTCTGTAACCTAAAATATTCTGACCCCTTAAAAGCATCTGAAGTTTAGTGTTTTTAAAAGCTGAGCGAAACTTTCTAAGTCTTTCCCACGGATCTTCCTTAAGGTATCTAAGACAAGAATCAAAGGTAGCACCGCCCCAAACTTCCATAGCACCAAATCCAACTTTATCCATTTTATCTAAAATAGGGAGCATATCCTCTATTCTCATTCTTGTAGCAATTAATGACTGCTGACCATCTCTTAATGTACAGTCACAAATTTTAATTGGCTTTGCCATTTATATTACCTCCCTTTATCTATAAAGTGATAAGAAAATACCAGATGCAATTGCTGAACCAATTACACCAGCAACATTAGGACCCATTGCGTGCATAAGAAGGTAATTATTAGGATTTTCTTCCTGACCAACCTTCTGGGCAACTCTAGCAGCCATAGGCACTGCTGAAACACCTGCTGCACCAATAAGCGGATTAACCTTTCCACCTGATAACTTACACATAATTTTACCAAATATTACACCAGCAGCTGTTGAAAAAGCAAAAGCTGCAAGACCAAGAACTAAAACCTTAATAGTTTCAAGCTGTAAAAACTGGTCTGCTCTAGTAGTGGCACCAACACTAACACCAATGAAAATACTAATAATATACATCATAGCCTCTGATGCGTGAGTTGCAAGTTTCTGAGTTACACCTGATTCTCTAAAAAGATTACCTAACATTAGCATACCAATAAGTGATGCAGTATCAGGAAGAATAAGAATAACAAGCATAGCTGTAATAATAGGGAAAAGAATTTTTTCTCTCTGAGATACAGTTCTCAACTGCTCCATTTTAACCATTCTTTCCTCTTTAGTTGTAAGTGCCTTCATAATCGGTGGCTGAATAATTGGTATAAGAGCCATATATGAATAAGCTGCAACAGTTACTCTTGACAAAAGATGAGGAGCAAGCTGTGTAGTTGTAAATATAGCTGTAGGACCATCAGCACCACCAATAATGCCAATTGATGCAGCCTCTTGAGGAGTAAAACCTAAAGCTAAAGCACCGAGAAAAGCAGCAAAAATACCAAACTGTGCAGCAGCACCTAAAAGTAAACTCTTAGGATTAGCAATAAGGGGACCAAAGTCAGTTAAAGCACCGACACCCATAAAAATAAGCGGAGGGAAAATACCTAACTCATCACCTTGGAAAATATACCAAAGCAAACCACCATTTGAAGTAGTATCACCTGAAACTTGTGCTAAATAAGGCATCTGTGATGATGGGTCAACTCCAATTACATTTATCAATTCCTTAACTGGTTCTGCCATAAGTCCACTATTGGGTAAGTTTGCAAGAAGCATACCAAAAGAAATGGGTAAAAGTAAAAGTGGTTCAAACTTTTTAGCAATAGCAAGGTACATAAAAAACAATGACACTGCTATCATAATAAGGAATTTATAATTATCTCCAACAAAGAACTGTGCAAAACCTAAATTAGCAAAGAAATTAAGCACAGCCTCTCTTAACATATCCAACATAATTTATGCCTCCTAAGAGATTATTTAGCAACAGTAATAAGTACATCACCTGAATTAACAGCTTGACCTTTTGTTACATTAATAGCTGTAACTGTACCAGCAACAGGAGTTACAATATCGTTTTCCATCTTCATAGCCTCTAAAACAACTACAACCTGATTAGCAGAAACACTGTCACCAACATTAACTTTAATATCTAAAATATTACCAGGCATTGGAGCAGTTACCTTTTCACCCTCACCAGTTGATGCTGGAGCAGGAGTTGCAACTTGAGGTGATGGAGCTGCCTGAGGTGTTGTTGGAGCTACTTGAGGTGTTGAAACTACTGGAGCAGGAGTTGCTGCTGGAGCTGAAACAGCAGGAGCTGTTGATGTACCTAATTCTTCAACCTGAACGTCATAAATATTTCCATTTACTGTAATTCTATAATTTTTCATTTTTAATTCCTCCTATAAAATACTACTGTTTTGCTGTTCATTAATTGCTTCCTTGTTCCAAGAACTAACTCTTTTTAATCTTCTTACAACAAGTTTATCAGGGCCAATATTGTTGCCCTTTGCACACTCACTAGCAGCAATAGCCGCTGTAATAACTGCAATTAATTCTGCATCATCATTTACTTTAACTTCTTCTACAGCTTTTGGCTGCACTTTTGGTACTATATTTGCAACAGATTTTTCAGTTGAAATCTCAGTTTTACTTGATGCTGCAACCTTACCAAATAAATAAAGTATAACACATATAAAGATAAGAACAGCAAATACAGTACAAAGACCTAAAACTGTAACCATTAAACCTTCAGCTAACCATTCCATATATATCACCTCTTAGAATTCAATGCTTGCGTGCTTTTTAGCTACAATATTCTCTCTCTTCGTTAAAAGCATTTCAAGAGCAATCAAAATTCTCTTTCTAGTATTTGCTGGAATAATAATACCATCAACATAACCATCTCCAGCTACCTTATACGGTGAAGAAATATTGTTATATTCATTTTCATCATAACCCATAATCTTTGTAGCTGCATCTTTATTTAAAAGAGCAATATTAGCTGATGGCCAAGAGTAAACAATATCTGCACCAATATGCTTGGAATTCATAAGAAGATAAGCATTTCCGACACCATTTCTAACAATTACATTTATTTTAGGTACAGTAGCATTAGCAAAAGCAAAAGCAAGTTTAGCACTGTATTTAATAATATCACTTTGGTCATTAATATGAAGTGTACTATAACCTTCAACATCGGTAAATGTAATTATAGGAATATTAAAAGCATCACAAATATTTATGAAACCTCCTACCTTTTTAATACCATCAATATCAATAAGTCCGCTATTCGCAATTACACCAGTTGTAATACCATCAAGTCTAATAAAACCAGAAATAATATTTTTAGCATAGTTTTCACTAACTTCTGTAAACTTAAAATTATCAGCAATCGATATAATAATCTTTCTCATATCAATTTCAGTCACATTGTCTTCTGGAACAATAGTATTAAGAGTTTCATCTATTCTGTTTAAATCATCTGTTGATGTAACAGCATTATAATCTTCAAGATTATTAGAAGGCATTAAGTCAATAATTTCCTGAGCCTTTACAAAGCAATCATTATCTGTTTCACATTCAAAATGTGCAAGACCGTTTTGAGAAAGAGCGTCAGCACCACCAATAGTTTCATATGTTGAAGCCTTACCATCTAGTCCAGCATAAACTGAAGGACTTAATAAGAACATCTTGGCATTTTCCTTAGACATAATAACAAAATCAGATAAAGAAGGTAAAAATGCACTAACACCAATGCAATCACCCAACACAATACTAATTTGAGGAATAACACCACTAGCTGCCGACTGACTCTTGAACATAACACCATAGGCATCAAATGTATCAAGTCCGTCCTTAAGAGCAACACCCTTAGAATCCATTATTGCCACTACAGGGCAACCCATTTTAAGAGCAAGTTCATAAACATTTGCAATTTTATTAGCGTGCTTAGTATTAACTACACCTTCCTGCGAAAAAGCATAAACAAGCTTTCCATTAATAGTACCATAACCTGTAACAACACCGGCATCTGTGTTAAATGCACCAAGCTCTACAAAGCTATTTTTATCAAAAAGTTTTTCAAGTCTTTCCTTAGCTAAAGAAGGAGCCTCCTGCATTTTGGCAATAAGCTCGTTGATTTCATCAAATCTGCTCATTCTACTTCTACCTCCTACAAAATTTTCAAAAAATTTCGATAATTTACTTGTAATTATATATAATTTATTGTACTATAAAGACAAAATAATTTAAAATATTATTTATAATATACTAAGTATAAGCCTTTCCCTATAAGGAGGAATTTTAATGGATTTAAAAGAATTTGAATATGTTCTTACTATTAACGAAGAACGAAGTTTCTCAAAGGCAGCTAGGTGTTACAATATTTGACAGAAATACTATACCTCTTTCACTTACATTTGAAGGAGAACTTTATATTAATTCTGTAAAGTCAATAATGAATATTGTTACCAATATGCGAAAAAGTTTTGAAGATATTTCTAACTTAAAAATAGGCAGAGTTAATATTGGTCTTACACCTTCTAAGGCAAATAATCCATTGCCTGCTATATTACCAGTTTTTAAAAAAACTTACCCTGGTGTTGAACTTATTATAACCGAAAGAACATCTTCAGAACTTGAAGATATGCTTACAAGAGGTCAAGTTGATGTTTGTATGCTTAACCTACCTATAAAGTCAAAAGGTATCGAATATGAGCCAATTATGAAAGAAAATATCTATATTGCTGCTCCACCTGAATATTGTCCACCAAAAAGTGTTGACACAAGTGTTAGATACCCTCAACTTGATATTAATGACATTGCTAATGAGCAATTTATACTTCTTCACCCAAGTCAGAGATTAAGACAAATTGCCGATACAATGTTTAACAATGATAATATTAAGCCAAAGATTTTACTTGAAACTGCAAGTATAGAAACTTCTCTTAGGTTGTCAGCAGCAGGTATGGGATTTAGTTTTGTTCCTGAATCAGCAGTTAGATTTGCAGGACTTACTAATCAACCTAAATATTACAGATTGCCACACGATTTAAACTGGACTCTTGTAATTGCTTATAGAGAAGGAGCCTACAAAACAAAAGCAGTAAAAGCCTTTGCAGAAATTGCTAAAAAGGTTATTACAGAATAGGAGTGTTTATGTTAACCGTTCTTGATTTAGAATTTAATCAAGCCTACGATTTTGGAGATGACAGTAGCACAGTTGAACCAAATCCAAAATGTAGATTTGAGATAATACAAATAGGTGCAGTAAAAGTTGATAACCATTTTAAGGTACATGACAAGTTTAATATTTATATTAAACCAACTCTCTATCCTAGAATTCACCCTTATGTTGAAAAAATAACAGGATTTAAAACAGAAGATTTCAGCTTTTCACCAAGATTTAAAGAAGCTTATTCAAAATTTAGATATTTCTTAGGCAATGATATAGTTTTAGGTACTTGGGGATATAGTGATATTAAAGCACTTTTTAGAAATATTACATTTAACGATATTATGGAACCACCTATTATTATAAATTATGTTGATATACAAAAAATTGCCACAAAATATCTTAAATATAATAGAGGCGGTGCTATTGGATTAAAAAATGCTGTAGATGCTCTTAATATAACTATTGACGAAAACAAGCATTTTCATAATGCCCTAGGTGATGCCTACTACACTGCCAAAGTTCTTGAAACAATTAATCCAAAAGAATTGCCTATTAGAATATTTAATTCAAAACATATAAAATAA
>UQRG01000092.1 GCA_900543365.1 uncultured Eubacterium sp.
CATAAACAGGCAAAAGCTGTTTACTTGTTACCATAGTAAGTGGATATAATCTTGTACCAGAACCTCCAGCTAATATAATACCTTTCATTTTTTCACCTCATACTTTTTTATTATATATTTATATTTATTATTATAATATAATATAGTCACGCAATCAATCCTATTTTTGTTTTTTATGAACCAATTTGTTTTTTTACAATTACAATCATTTCTCTATTACTATATGTTGCAAAAATAACAGCTATTATCATTGAAATAATAGTCTTATACCAATTATTGTAATCATACAAGCAAATAGCAACAATACCTACAACAATAGCTAAGTAATCAAAAACCTTAGTTTCATTAAGAGTTATATATTTTGCTAAGTATCTTCTCTGTATTTCACACCTAACAATTTCTGCTATAAGTGTAGAAACAGAAGCAGCATAAAGTCCCCATTGTTTAATAAATAAAAAATTAATAACAACATTAATAACAGCTGCAATAACTGTAACCTTAGCAATAATTGCTGTATCCTTATAAGCTGTACATATACCTACATAAAATTTGTTAAGACAGTTAAAATACATAGCAAAAAGCAATAATGCTATATATGAAAAGCCTTCAGCAAATTTTGCATTAATAAATACCCTAAACATAATAGGCATAAAAGCTACCATAAGCAATATAGCGGAAAATATAAAACTTTTAAACTTGCTATAAAGGAAAGAATAATAAGCCTCTGCCTTATCCTTACCATTTTTTAAATATCTTGACGCACTTTCACTCCAAGCTGTATAAAAAAAATGATGCACTACTTCTATAATAGAAGGAAATTTATAAGATATAGCATAAACACCACTTGACTCAATACCCATATAGTTCTTAATAATTATTCTATCTGATATGTTAAGTATAGTAGATGAAATACCATTAGGCACAAGAGGTATAGCATATAAAAACATTTCTTTTAACAAACTCTTTTTTATATATTTTATTCTTATATATTGCCATACTCTTATCTTAAATATAATAAAAGCACTTCCCATAAATTCTGACAAAATAAGTGCCGCAAGTAAACCATTAACGCCAAGTCTAAGTACTGCTACTGCAATAATATTAATAACTAGTTGAATAAGGTTTTTAAGGAAAGAAAATACAGCATAGAACTTCATATCTCCCATTCCTCTTAAGGCTGAGTTAAAAAACAAATACATTGAATCAGATACTATATAGACAATATAGTACCATAAATAGTCAAACTTAAAGAAGCTATGAGCAACTATAAATAATAAAACTGAAATCATAACCGATATTGAACATAAAAGCAAGGCATTACTAAAAACAGTTCTCCTATGTTCTTCACTATCTGCATCAATAAGAAATCTAAAAATAGCTTCATACATACACAATGTAGCTATAGGAAGCATAAAGGCAACAATAGAGCATATATAATCATATATACCATAATCCCTTTGATTTAATATACTTGTATATAAGGGCAACAATAAAAAGGATGTCATTTTAACACCTATGTTACCCATAGCAATAAATGCTGTATTTTTCAATAATCTTTTTGTTTCACTCATTTTTTTCACCAAACAAACTACTTAAATGTACAAACACCTACACATTGACCACATCTTAAGCAAATATCTTCATTAATACTAGGATAAAAAAATCCCATATTGTCTTTAATCATATCAATAGCACCTACAGGACAAATATCTCCACAAGCACCACAACCACAACATTCTTCCTTTGAACTAAACAGCACAGGAATTTTATTCATAAAATCATTTCCTTTTTAAACACTTTTTAATAAAATTAATCAAGTTTAATCTATATAAAACATCAGCAATTCCACTCATTAATTTACCCTTTAATGTATTATTGCCAAAAGCTTTCTGCACTAATAAATATCCTTTTTCTAAATATATATTCCAAAACCAATCATAATTTTCGGGTTTTTCTGCTGGGGCACGCATATGGGGCTGATGAACATCATAACTTGCAATTTCACAAATATCCATATATTTTTCAGCTTGTTTATTTATAACAGCACCCTTTTCACTATTTACCACAACTAATGACTTTGCAACAAGACTATTGTCAAGTTTTCCCCATAGGTCGGCTATTGTTAAATCAGCATATCTTTTTTCTTGTGCATACTTACATTTATAGCAAGACGGTCTTAATATAAGATTTTTTAAATATATTGAATAAAACCAATCATATCTTGATGATGAAGCATTATAAACCTTACCATTTTCAAATTTAACAATCATATCCTGCTTTTTACCTGGCTTACTTTTACCTCTAAAATTACAGCTTACAGCCCTGCTTTTATACTTATTTTCAAGATGTTTTATGTAATCTTCAAAGAATTTACTACTTGCAACACCGTGACAAACAAAGTCAACAGTAAAAAGTTTTTCTGCTGATATATTTTTTTTGCTAATATATCCAAGCAGTGCCCCAATTTGGCAAGGTGTACCAGAAAACAGCACACTTAAACCAGACTGTAAATCTTCAGCAACATTTTTATAAACTCCAGTTAAATTAGAACCAAT
The DNA here is from genome assembly GCA_900543365.1 of uncultured Eubacterium sp. Classification (GTDB taxonomy): domain Bacteria; phylum Bacillota; class Clostridia; order Lachnospirales; family CAG-274; genus Gallispira. The sequence goes on from UQRG01000092.1 coordinate 2,556, forward strand.
ATATTTAGAGCCTCTCATTTTGTCACGAAGTTCTTTATTATCTGCTCTTATATGAACAGCTTGAAAATCTTCATTAAAAATACAGCCATAAACAACAGCCTTTTTATTGTTTTCAAAAAAAGCATCAGTCAAAGCTGAAAAAGCTCCACCTGATGAACTTTTTTTTGCTATTGAGTTATCCTTATTTAAGGCTGAATAAAATAACTGTTTCATACTATTACCTCTTTAATTATTACTTATTACCAACTATAAATTTAAGGTAGTCCAAAGATTTTTTTCTAAGCTTTTCAAGTTTTATATCAGCATTGCTATAATCAACATCTAAACAAGTATTAGGCTCTTCCTTTGTTAAAATTTCTCTATTGTCTATACCTAAACTACTCAAAAGCTGCTGTGAGCGATAATTATATCCATTTTTAGACTTAAACTCACAATAAAAATTCTTTTTAAACAGTACCGAAAAAGCTGTTCCGTGAAAAGAATTAGTCACTACAATATCTGCATTATATATCCAAGAAAGAAAATCCTCTGGTCCAGAATACCTCATAAATTCAATATTAGATTTATTATCTATTAAATCAAGACCATATTTTGAACTTAAATTAGACGCAAAGCCTTTTATATTGTTAGGCTCACCTACAAGGTACACAAATATATAGGGCTTTTTATGACGACGCTTTGACATAACATTAAGCCAATCATTACTATTAAATAAAAGAACAGGGTCAATATCACATCTCACTCTATCTCCATAATTTTCTATAAAATAAGGTTCTATATTACTTTCTCTAAGAGATATTTTATCAAAAAGTCCTATATACTCTTGAAATTTTCCATTTACCCTTTTAGCTCTTTCTATATCGCCACCTATACTGGCTGCGTAAGTATATTTTTTTATATTATTATCAAAGGACTGAAAATAAACTATATCATCATTTATACAGCCATCATTCCACACTTGGTCACTGCCAGAAATAAATGCGTCAAAATTTTTGCTTAAGGCTGCCATTTCATCAGCATTGTAAATAGCTTTGCTTAAATTAATATTAGATTTAATAAAAGAATTAAATTTTCTATGCTTTATAAATCTAAAAATCACCTTTGGCAATGTTTTTAAGCCAAATTTTTCATTTTTTCCTATAAGTTTTGTACAATTTTCTATTTCATCATTTCTATAATCAACAATACAAGTATCTGCACCAATTTCATTTAACTTATGCTCTAAAGCATAAGCTTGTAAAATAGCACCATAGTTCATTGCTCGATGAAATGTTAATATTCCTATTTTCATAGCTTAAATCCTCATTTATTTATACTTTTTACTAAGTAAATAGCCTAAAGGATAGGCACATACAGTTAAAAATCTTTTAAAAAAAGAATTTGGTATAGTTACAATTTCAGAAAAGCTTTTACCACAAAGTATACCATCTCTTGAAAGTCCTACAAACGACTTTAAAAATGTAACTGGGCTATACTTAAAGTAATCAAATATATCATTAATATTGCTTTCCCAAAGATAAACATTTTCATTATATCTTACAGACTTTACATTTGTTACTGCATTTTCTTGGTCTTTATAATAAGCTCTTAATTTTTCATCAACATACAATGTTTTGTACTTTCTCGCCATTTTTCTCCATATTATACATTCCGGATAAAATCTAAGTCCTGATTTTACATTAGGAAAAGGAAATTCTCTAAATACTTCAGTTCTTGATATAGACCATTTTTCAAAAGCTAATTTGTATTTAAAGGGTGCATCAAGGTCATTAGATACAAATCTATATTTAGGAAAATCACAGCCTATTGGTTCACCTGTAATACCATCATAGCACCTACAAGTAACCCCTTTGTAACCCTTCTTTTCATTTTCTGGTATAGTATCCCATTCTCTTACAAAAACTTCAAGAGCCTCTGGTTTAAAAGAATCATCAGAATCAGCTATAACAAAAAGCTCTGTGTCAGTATTAGCAATAGCTGTATTAACAGCAATATGCTTACCCTGATTTTCTTGATAAATGTATTCAATAGGAAAGAAGTTTTGACTTATATAATCATTTACAACTTCTTTTGTATTATCCTTTGACCCATCATCAACAATTAACCACTTAAAGTCTTTATAGGTCTGATTTTTAAGACTATCAAAAACTCTATGTAAAGTATTTGCTCTGTTATATGTTGGTGTAAAAACAGTTATTCTCTCCATTTTAATTACAACCTTCCATTATTAATAGACGCTAAATTGGCATTATTATCATTAACAGCGTCCTCATCTTCTTCTAATTCTTCATTTTCTTTTCCAAGTACAGTCATTATTCCTAGCAAAATAAAAACCAATATACCTATACTTGACTTAAATATACCTGTAGCAATACCACTAACTAAAATAGTTACATACAAACTCATTGTTGCTGCCTTAACACTTTTATCTAAATGTATATTATTAACTTGCACAAATATAATCACAAGTATAGCCAAAAACATAATAAGACCAATATAACCAAGCTCGCCAACTATACCACCTAAATACACATCATTCAGGAAACCACCAAATGTTCTTGATAAGCCATAAACATTGTCAAAACCATACTGAATATAAAGCTTTGAATAGTATTTAGCAGCCAAATCTGAACCATAAGTAGCAAAACCTGAGCCTAAAGGAAAGTATCTGTTAGCTGTCACAAAGCCATAAAACAAAAGTACACTTCTTGCTGTATCTTTATCCAAAATATAAGTTTTTATCTGATAGCTTGATATTATACAGCCTAATACAACAATAATAAGAATTTGTATAAAATTAATTTTTTTATTTCTTACCCACAAAAATAATAAAAGTAAATAGCACATTATAAATATATATGCTGTACCCTTAGTTGTTAGAAAAATATTCCACATTGCTAATATGCTATATATAACTCTTGCTAATATACCATCACACTTATAAATTATTACAACAAGGCAGCAACCACATATAATACCATATCGACCGGGATTACCAAAAATAAAGTTAAATGACCTTAAACCATATCTTACTTCACCTGTATCCATACCTAAATTGTACCATATATTTATAAAACCACATATTGCACCTACAATCAGTACAAACTTAGCTATAGGTAACATAAGTTCCAATACAGTTTCTGCCGATTTCTTAGTCATAAGATTTTTAGTACCTATATAACAAGTAAACATTTTACAAAGCCAAAAGGCATCAAGAAGTATAGGAACCTTTTTATTAATAAGTCCACTAAATATATTAGATGTTAAGCCTAATATAATACATAAGAAAAGCAGTCTTATAATAGCCTTATCACCCTTTTCAAGTAAATTGTTGGCATATAAAAACACGCAGTAAAAGCCAAAAAGTAAACCTATAATCTCATCTGTATAACCAAGTACACTAATACCCATACCCCAATTCAAAACAAGGTCAAGTAATATAAAAAATATACCAAAAAACAAAAGTATTACATACATCAATCTTTCTTTATAAATTGTAATCATAACATTAACCTCTGCTAAATACTTAAATAACGGCTATTAGTTAACATAGTAATATTCACAGTTTTTGAATATTCTTTAAGCATTTCTATCATTCCTTTGTTCATAGCCTCTGCAAGAGTATCATTTATACTAAGCTCCAATTCTTTTGCAGAATAATTTTCATTAGCATTGCGTGAATATCCATCCATACCAGCAATATATATTTCTTTTACACCTATATCTATTAAAAACTTAATAGCCATTAATCCGGCATTATCTTCAACAG
>UQRG01000093.1 GCA_900543365.1 uncultured Eubacterium sp.
TTTTAATGTCAATCGAGTATAACCACACCAGTTGACAAAGAGCCTAAATAAGCTCTCTAAAATTTGGGGTAAATCTAGGGTAAATTTACCCCTCAAAGCCTCTAAAACCCTCTATTTTACTGGTTTTCTTTGTCTATAGGCTTCATTGTTGGGAATAATAAAATATCTCTAATTGTACTAGCATTAGTAAAAAGCATAACAAGTCTATCAATACCCATACCCATACCACCTGTAGGAGCCATACCATATTCAAGAGCAAGCATAAAGTCTTCATCAATCATATTAGCTTCTTCATCACCGCTAGCTCTAAGTTCGTCCTGTCTCTTAAATCTTTCTCTTTGGTCAATAGGGTCATTTAATTCACTATAAGCATTTGCATACTCGTGACCACAAATGAAAAGTTCAAATCTCTCAGTATAATCTGGCTTATCTGGCTTTCTTTTTGTAAGTGGAGAAATTTCAACAGGATGGTCCATAAGGAATGTAGGTTGAATTAGTTTATCTTCAACAAATTCTTCAAAGAATAAGTTAAGAATATCTCCCTTTTCGTGTATTTCCTGATATTCAACATTATGTTGTTTAGCTACAGCTCTAGCTTCTTCAAGAGTATGAATTTCATCAAAGTCAACACCAGTATATTTTTTAACAGCATCAAGCATTGTAATTCTTTCAAAAGGCTTGCTAAAGTCTAGCTCAACCCCCTGATATACAATCTTGTCTGAACCTGCAACCTTTTCAGCAACTTCTTTAATAATACCTTCAGTAATATCCATCATACCGTGATAATCAGTATATGCCTGATAAAGCTCAAGTAAAGTAAATTCTGGGTTGTGACTAGGATCCATACCTTCATTTCTAAATACTCTACCAATTTCGTAAACTCTCTCAAGACCACCTACAATAAGTCTCTTTAATGGAAGCTCAAGAGCAATTCTCATATACATATCAATATCAAGAGTATTATGATGTGTAATGAAAGGTCTAGCAGAAGCACCACCAGGAATAGTCTGTAAAATAGGAGTTTCTACTTCCAAGAAATCTAAATTATCAAGATAATTTCTTACAGTTCTAATTACAGCACTTCTAGTAATAAAATTCTTCTTAGTTTCTGGATTTACAATTAAATCAACATATCTCTGTCTATATCTTAAATCTGGATCCTTTAAACCGTGAAACTTTTCTGGTAAAATTTGTAAACTCTTAGATAGTAAAGTAACCTCTGTAGCATGAACAGAAATTTCTTCCATCTTAGTCTTAAATACAGTACCCTTAACAGATACAATATCGCCAATATCAAGCTTTTTAAAAAGCTTATATTCTTCTTCACCTAATTCATCTCTAGTAACATAGCACTGAATTTTGCCATCTCTATCCTGAACATCACAGAAACTAGCCTTACCCATTACTCTCTTACTAACAATTCTACCACCAATAGCTACAGCCTTACTTTCAAACTCATCAAAGTTATCCTTAATCTGCATACTATGTTCTGTTACATCAGCCTTAACAATTTTAAATGGATCTCTGCCCATTTCCTGAAGTTTAGAAAGCTTTTCTCTTCTAACCTTTAACAGCTCATTTAATGCCTTGCCTTCTAAAGGCTGCTTATTCTGATTGTCTGCCATAATTATAAATCTCCTATTATTTAATATCTAAAATCTTAAACTTTAAAACTCCGTCTGGTGCATTATTTTCAACAACATCACCAACTGAATGACCAATAAGAGCCATACCTAAAGGTGATTCATTGGATAACTTTAATTCAGCAGGATCAGCCTCAGCAGGACCTACAATAGTATAAGTGATTTCTTCATTAAATTCTTCATCAAAAACTGTAACCTTATTACCAAGATTTACCTTACCTGTGTTAAGTTCTTCTTCGTCGATAACCTCAACATTTCTAAACATTTTTTCTATTGTAGCAATTCTGGCTTCAATTTCAGCCTGCTCTTCCTTAGCAGCATCATATTCTGCATTTTCTGATAAGTCACCTTGTGCTCTAGCTTCCTTAATCTTAGCAGCAACTTCTTTTCTTCTTACAACCTTAAGGTTTTCAAGCTCCTCTTCAAGACTAGCTAAACCGGCACTGGTTAAAATTATTTTCTTTTCCTCAGCCATTTTAAATCGCTCCTTATATATTTTTACATAGTAATCTACTATTAATCTTAACAATTATACTAGATTAACAAAAAATTGTCAATAAAAAATAGTTTATTTTTGCTAAATATTAATTTAAATATAGGCTAAAGATTCTATACATTACTTAATTTTTACAAGTCTACCCTTACACTTACCACAAGCAATTTTATTTATATAGCTTTTATCTTTAGGAAATCTATATCTATAATACAACTGACCACAAACAGTACATTTTAAAATATGATTTGCATCATTAAACTTTTTTGCATCATTTTTAACTACTTTACTATCACTTTTAACCGTTACGATATAGCCTAATTTTGAAACAACACCACTATAATATTTAAATACTTTTCCATGATTAAAACATTCTTTAACCGTATGTATAAGCTCGTGAGCCATTGTATTTTTTATAAAATTAATATAATCTGGCTCACTAAAACAATTTTCACTTATACTAATATAAAACTTATATTCACCATATTTCTTAGACATTTTACAACTGCCCCACTGCCTTTTAGCCTTGCTTAATCTGACAATGGGACAAATTTCGCTTGAAATAGGAATGTCTAAAGAAAGTAAATCATTTTTGACTTTCAAGAATGTATCATTTAATAATTTCTGTTTATCCATACTATTTTAACATACCCTTTAAATACTTACCTGTATAAGATTGTTCAATCTTAACAATATCCTCAGGAGTACCAGTTGCAACAATAGTACCACCACCATTGCCACCTTCTGGACCTAAATCAATAATATAATCTGCTGTCTTAATTACATCAAGATTGTGTTCAATAACGACAACAGTATTTCCACCTTCTGTAAGCTGTTGCATTATATTAATAAGTCGTCTAACATCATAGCTATGAAGACCTGTTGTCGGCTCATCAAGTACATAAATAGTTTTTCCAGTACTTCTTTTACTAAGCTCAGTAGCAAGTTTTACTCTTTGAGCCTCACCGCCACTTAATGTGGTAGAACTTTGACCAAGTTTAACATAACCAAGTCCAACAGCCTTTAAAGTATCAAGTTTATTTTTTATTCTAGGTATATTTTCAAAAAACACACAAGCTTCGTCAATAGTCATATCAAGAACATCTGATATATTTTTACCTTTATATTTAACCTCAAGCGTTTCTCTATTATATCTCTTTCCACCACAAACTTCACACGGTACATAAACATCAGGTAAAAAGTGCATTTCAATCTTTAATATACCATCACCCTTACAAGCCTCACATCTGCCACCTTTAACATTAAAGCTAAATCTGCCCTTGCTAAAGCCTCTTATCTTAGACTCAGGTAATTGAGCATACAAATCCCTTATTAAATCAAAAAGGCCAGTATACGTAGCAGGATTTGAACGAGGTGTTTTGCCTATTGGACTTTGGTCAATATCAATGACCTTATCCAAATTTTCTAATCCGTATATTTCATCAAATTTACCTGGTTTAAGTTTAGCTCTATTTAAATCTCTTGCAAGAGTTTTATAAAGAACTTCATTAATAAGGGAACTTTTACCACTACCAGAAACACCAGTTACACAAACAAAACATCCTAATGGTATATCTACATTTACATTTTTAAGATTATTTTCCTTAGCTCCCTTTATAGATAAGAAATTACCATTACCCTTTCTCCTAATTTCTGGCACAGAAATTTTTTCTCTACCACTTAAGAACGCACCTGTTATAGACTTTTCGCAATTAAGAATATCATTATATTTTCCAGCAAAAATAACTTCACCACCATAATCACCAGCATAAGGTCCAATATCAACAATAAAGTCAGATGCTTTCATTGTGTCTTCATCGTGTTCAACAACAATAAGAGTATTTCCTAAATCTCGTAAATGCTTTAATGTGGCAATAAGTTTATCATTATCTCTTTGATGAAGTCCAATACTAGGCTCGTCAAGAATATAAAGTACACCAACTAAGCCTGAACCAATTTGAGTTGCAAGTCTAATTCTTTGTGCTTCACCACCACTTAAAGTTCCAGCTGTTCTAGCAAGTGTAAGATAATCAAGACCAACATCTATTAAAAACCCAACTCTAGCATTAATTTCCTTAAAAATCTGTTGACCAATAGCCTTTTGAGTTTCTGTCCACTCAATATTAGCAAAAAACTTTTGCAAATCTTTTATAGACATTTCTGTTACTTCAGCAATATTTTTACCACCAACTGTTACAGCAAGTAATTCCGGTCTTAATCTTCTACCTTTACAAATTGGACAAGATACACTAGTCATATAAGACTCATATTCTTCTTTAGCTGACTCTGATGTACTTTCCTTATATCTTCTTTCCATAGTGGTTATTACACCTTCAAAAGCAAATGTATAATACTTAGTTTTACCGGCAACCTTATATGGTACTTTTATTTCTTTGCCCTGAGTACCATACATTATCGCATCTCTTGCCTCTTTAGGTAAGTCCTTATAAGGTGTATCCATATCAAAATCATAAATATTCATAAGTGCTGTAATAAGTGAATGCGAAGATGACTCCGGACTTGCAATATTACCCCATCCCATAGCATTAATTGCTCCTTGCTTCAGAGATAAATTCTTATTAGGCACAATAATATCCTCATCAATAATCATTTTGACACCTAATCCCATACAGTCAGGGCAAGCTCCACTAGGATTATTAAAAGAAAACATAGGTGGTTCAATTTCTTCAATATTTATACCACAGTCAGGGCAAGCAAAGTTCTGGCTAAATACAATTTCATCGCCATTAATAATATCTACTAAAATAATACCACCTGTCAAAGCTGATACAGTTTCTATAGATTCGCTTAATCTTTGTTCAATGCCATCTTTAACAACCAGCCTATCTACAACTATTTCAATATTATGTTTTTTATTTTTGTCAACATTAATTTTTTCACCTAAATCATATATAATACCATCAACTCTTACTCTAACATAACCACTCTTTTTTGCATCATCTAAAAGTTTAGTATGTTCGCCCTTTCTGTTTCTAACAACAGGAGCTAAAAGTTGTATTCTGGTACCATCTTCAAGTCCCAAAATTTTATCAACAATTTGGTCGACAGTTTGCTTATGGATTTCCTTTCCACATTTGGGACAATGAGGTATGCCAACTCTAGCAAAAAGAAGTCTTAAATAATCATATATCTCAGTAACTGTACCTACAGTTGACCTTGGATTGTTACTAGTAGTTTTTTGGTCAATAGATATAGCAGGTGAAAGACCTTCTATGCTATCTGCCTCTGGCTTTTCCATCTGACCTAAAAACATTCTGGCATAAGAGCTAAGACTTTCAACATATCTTCTTTGACCTTCAGCATAAATAGTATCAAAAGCAAGACTAGACTTACCGCTACCACTTAATCCAGTAAAAACAATAAGTTTATCTCTTGGTATTGTTAAGTCGATATTTTTCAAATTATTAGCTCTTGCACCTTTTATAATAATTTCATTCTTCGCCATATTAACCACCTATAATAATGATCGCTTTTTAAGCTCAATCATTTTATCTCTATACTCTGCAGCCTTTTCAAAATCAAGGTCAGCAGCAGCTTTTCTCATATTTTTCTCAACTTTTTTAATAGCTACAAGTATTTCCTCTCTTGACATAGATTCTGGGGCTTTATCCAAAATATCAGTCTTTTTCTTAGTTACACCTTCTGTTGCAGCAATAATTTCGTGAACCTTTTTCTTAATAGTTTTAGGCACAATATTATGCTCTCTATTATATTCCTCTTGAATATACCTACGCCTATTAGTTTCTGAAATAGCCTTACGCATAGAATCAGTCATAGTATCAGCATACATAATAACATAACCCTCAGCATTTCTAGCAGCTCGTCCTATAGTCTGAATAAGAGAGGTTTCGCTTCTCAAAAAGCCCTCCTTGTCTGCATCAATAATAGCAACAAGGCTGACTTCCGGAATATCAAGACCTTCTCTCAAAAGATTAATACCAACAAGGACATCAAAAACATTAAGTCTTAAATCCCTAATAATTTCAAGTCTTTCAAGAGTATCAATATCTGAATGAAGATAATTAACTCTAATTCCATTTTCCTTTAAATAATGAGTCAAGTCCTCAGCCATTT
>UQRG01000094.1 GCA_900543365.1 uncultured Eubacterium sp.
ACGTTTTCCGGAGTCTTTAATATGCGAAGCATTTCTTTTTTATTTTTCATTTCAAGGCAACCTGTGCATTTTCTCATAGGAACCTTTTTTTTAATCATCAGGATTTACCTCCCTACAAATTACTCCTCATCCTCAGCATCAACTGAGTCAAAATCAATAAAATCAGTAGCTCTTGCCTGAGATTCACTCTTAATATCAATTTTCCAGCCTGTAAGCTTTGCAGCAAGTCTTACATTTTGACCTTCCTTACCAATAGCAAGTGAAAGTTGATTATCAGGCACAACAACCTTTGCACTCTTTTCCTCTTCATTTTCTGAAATTTCAACAGCAAGTACATTAGCAGGTCTTAAAGCAGCCTTAATGTACTCTGCTGGTTCTTCACTCCAAGGAATAACATCAATCTTTTCTCCATTAAGTTCATTAACAATAGCATCAACTCTAGCACCATTCTGTCCAACACAAGCACCAACAGCATCAACACCTTCAACAGTTGAGTATACAGCCATTTTTGCTCTTGAACCAGCTTCTCTTGCAATGCCCTTAATCTCAACAGTACCGTCAAATACTTCTGGTGCTTCAAGTTCAAATAATCTCTTAATAAGTTCATAATGAGTTCTTGAAACCTTAATCTGTGGGTCTTTACTAGTCTTAACTACTTTTAAAATATAAACCTTTACTCTATCATTAACATTATATGTTTCACCAGGAATTTGTTCTGTTTGCTGTAATACAGCATCCATTTTACCAAGCTTAACTATAACATTACCTCTACTATCAACTCTTTCTACAATAGCAGTGTCACAATCTCTTTCCTTTGCTGCAAATTCGTTATAAATTTTTTCTCTTTCAGCTTCTCTAAGTTTTTGAACTACTATCTGTTTAGCACTTTGAGCTGCACTTCTACCAAAGTCACTTGGTGTAATATCATTATCAATAAAATCACCTAATTCATAAGTAGGATTTAACTCTCTTGCTTCTTCAAGTGAAATGTCTGTAAAGTCATCAACAACTTCATCAACAACTTCTCTCTGAGCAAAAGCTCTCATTTCGCCTGTTTCTCTATTAATTTCAACTCTCATATTAGAGTAGTTACCATAAATTTTCTTGCAGGCAGTTACAAGTGAATTTTCAATGGCTTCAAAAATAACTTCGCTGTCAATACCTTTTTCCTTACTAACAACTTCCAAAGCCTTAATTAATTCAACACTATCCATTTTTAATATATCCTCCTATGTTAAAAAATTACAACCAATCTGGTAGAAGCAACATCTTTTTTATTAAATTCAAGTCTATTTCCACTTTCATCAACTATAACTACATTGCCATCAATAAGACCCTCAAGTTCTCCTCTAAATTCCTTTGAACCATTTATAGCCTTAAAAAGCTTAACATAAACTAACTTACCCTTATATTTAGTATACTCCCTATCTCTTTTAAGTACTCTATCAATACCAGGTGAACTAACCTCCATAGTATATTTTTGCTCAGTAAGGTCATCACCCAATTTTTCATCTAATGCTCTACTAACATATACACAGTCATCAATGCTAATACCACCATCTTTATCAATATATACCCTTAAATACCAATCAGGACCTTCCTTGACAAATTCGCAATCAACAAATTCAAAATTTTTGCTTTCAAGTATAGGCATTACAGCCTCTTCAGTTAATTTAACAATATCCTTAGCTTGCAAATAAATACCTCCTTTATATAATTAATGTATACATAAAAGGAGAGTGGGCATAACCCACTCTCAACACGAAACATCATTTAACAAAATAATTATAACACTAATGTAAATGAATTGCAAGTAATTTTTGTATAAGTTTGAATATTTTTATTTTTTTATATTAAAATAGTAATATAATTTAACTTAAGGAGTAATTGTATGAGAATCTATAAAAGAAAGAAATGTTCTAATTTTAAACCAATGCCAGATGTTCCCAGCCGTTTTGTTGATGAACCAAAGTGTAGTCATTGTGCTTATTTTTCAACTAAAAATTGTAAAGAAAGTTATTTGGATAATATTGATTATCCTGATGATGAAATATAATTTATTGATTAATAAAAAAGTACAATCAAATCTTAGTTAAAATTTTATTTAAAAATTATTCAAAATACATATAATTTGTAAGAGGATAATTATAGATTCCTCCTACAAATTATATGTTACTTATTCAGTATAAATATTTTTTTAGTTTCAATTTGACTTATTACTTTAAAATATAACTTTAATGCTCCCCAACTACAGCAAAAAACTTCAAATCACTATCACTATCATTAATAAGGCTATGACTATGACCCATTGGACAATAATGTACATCTCCAACTTTAAGTGAAATATATTCTCCATCATAAAGAACCTTGCCCCTACCTTCTAAAATAAGAATAATTTCACTGTTTCCATCGTGAGTATGCAAGCCAATTGATGCACCTGATTCAAGTCTGCCCCTCATAATTTTATTATTATCATCAGTAAACATTTTAACATTAAAGGTCTTTTCTCCGCCTTTAAAATTTTCCAAAGATTGTTCTCTAATTTCATTATAATCAATAACCATATTAAAACCTACTTTCTATAATCTTTTTCGTGAATATACAATTCTTTCTCATTAGATACAATAGCTGTACCAATACCAAATACAGTAAAAAACTCCAAAAGAACACTATGTTCAATAGAACCGTCTACAATATGTGCTCTATGAACTCCGTGATTAATTGCATCAACAGCACAAATAAGTTTATTAAGAGTTGCTACATCAAGAGCTGAATTTTCAATAATATGTTTAGCTTCATCTACTGTAAGCATAGCTTTGGGTACTTCACTATCGCCTATAGGATGAATACCATCTTCTCTTGCAAGAAATAAAAGTTTTTCAGCCTTTATAGCCTTTGCAACTGCCCCAGCAACATCATCAGCTTTTAAATTATAACTTTCATAATCATCACTTATACCAATTGATGCTATTACTGGTATAAAATCTCTTTCAATAAGGTCATCAATAAGCTCTGTATTGATACTTTCTATACGACCAAAGTAACCCATATCTTTACCTTCTACAAGTTTCTTTGATACTCGTATGGTTCCACTATCCTTGCCACATATCCCAACAGCCTTAGCACCGTGTTTTTCTATCATCTGAACTAAGTCCTTATTAATTTTACCAAGAACCATTTCAACAATTTCAATAGTTTCTTCGTCAGTTACTCTACTATTGTCATAGTATTCAATATCCTTACCTATAGCTTTAAGCCACTTGTTAATTTCATTACTACCACTATGCACAATAATAGGTTGCATACCAATAAGTTTAAGAAGAACTATATCCTCCATTACACTTTCTGCAACTTTCTTATCTTTTAATACTTGACTACCATATTTAATTACAACCTTTTTATTACGAAAATCTCTTATATAAGGCAAAGCCTCTGTAAGCAATTCAGCCTTGTCTACTACTTTATCTAATTCAATCATTTATATCACCTCTTATTATGGAAGAAGATAGCCTTTTTTAACACTATCATTTAACAAATCCAATACAAATTTTCTTATTCTTTCATCAACTTTTCTTGTTTTCCACTTACCCTTTTCAATTACTTGAGAAATATGAACTTGATGTTCTTTCCACTTAGTACCTTGTGTTAAATAATTTAATAGTAGAGGTTGAAGTCTATCAAGTGTATTAGCAAACTGAGCTTCGAGGCTTTCATTTGCTTCAAATTCATACCACAAAGCCTTTAATTCCTCACCCTTATCATCAAGCATAGAATACAGTTTGTCAGCAGCCTTTTGTTCTCTCTCTGCTTTATCACTGTTCCCTTTTTCATCATAAAGATAAGTGTCCCCAGCATATACCTCAACTAAATCGTGTATAAGCATCATCTTGATACATTTAGAAATATCTGTACCTTTAGGAGCATACTCATCTAGTACCATAGCATACATACACATATGCCAACTATGTTCAGCATCATTTTCTCTTTTTAGTTTACCATTTTCAAAATAAACAGATTGTCTATAGATACTTTTCATTTTGGCAATTTCAATAAGAAAGTCCATTTGTTTTTTTAATTTATCCATGTGCATCACCCAAATTAAAAATAGCACAAAAAGCGAAGGTAACCCTTCGCCTTCCATATTATTTATTTAAAAGTTTTAAAGCCTTGTCAACTACATTGTCAACAGTAAAGCCATAATGTTTAAAAAGAACAGAATATGGTGCTGACTGACCAAATTCAGTCATACCAATAATTTCACCATCAAGACCTACATATCTATACCAAGACATATCAAATGATGCCTCTACAACTATTCTTTTTGTTACATTATTAGGAAGCACAGAATTCTTGTATTCTTCTGACTGATTTTCAAATACTTCAACACAAGGCATACTTACAACCTGAGCTGAAATACCCTTTTCCTTTAATACATCATAAGCATCATACACAAGACCAACTTCAGAACCTGTTGCAATAAGAATAATATCTGGTATCTCCTTAAATGACTTTCTTATAACATAGCCACCCTTTAAAGCCTCTCTACCATCAATGCCAATATTCTTAGTATTCTGTCTTGTAAATACAAGAGCAGTTGGAGTAGTTTTTTCAGTTGCAGCACTATACCAAGCTGCAGCAGATTCATTAATATCACAAGGTCTCCAAATATTAAAATTCGGTGTACTTCTATAAGCTGAAAGCTGTTCAACAGGCTGATGTGTAGGACCGTCTTCACCAACACCAATACTATCATGAGTAAGAATACTAATAATTGGAAGACCAGAAATAGCAGATACTCTTAAAGCAGGCTTCATATAATCGCTAAATACAAAGAAACTTGCAATATAAGGTCTAACACCACCGTGGTAATACATACCATTAGCAATAGCAGCCATAGCCAATTCTCTAATACCAAAGTGCATATTTGAACCAAGTCTATTATCCTTAGTAAAGAAATCTCTCTCCTTCATAATTGACTTGTTAGATGGTGATAAGTCAGCAGAGCCACCAAAGAGATTTGGCATCTTCTTAGAAAGCATATTTAAAACTTTTTCTGAACAAGCCCTTGTTGCCATTTCACCTTCATTTAACCAAAAACTATCATCATTAATTAAGTCACTTACAAAGTCATCTTTAAGCCAAGCCTCATATTCCTTGGCAAGTTCTGGATGTTTAGCCTTATAGTCTGCATAAAGCTTATTCCACTCATCTTCTCCCTTAGCAAGATTAAACTTAATTTCTTCCATATTAGCCTTAACTTCTTTAGGAACAAAAAATTCTTCATCATAGTTCCAACCAAGGTTAGCTTTAGTTGCCTTAACCTCTTCTTCACCTAAAGGTGCTCCGTGAGAGGAATTGCTGCCTGCTTTGTTAGGAGAACCGTATCCAATAACAGTTTTGATTTCAATAAGCGTTGGCTTATCAGTTACAGACTTAGCTTCTTCAATAGCATTTCCAATAGCATCAATATCTGTACCATCTTCCACAAAAAGTGTATGCCAATTAAGTGCCTCAAATCTAGCTCTTACATTTTCAGTAAATGCCAAATCAGTAGAACCTTCTATAGTAATGTTATTTGAATCATATAAAACAATAAGTTTGCCTAAACCAAGTGTACCAGCAAGTGAAGCAGCCTCATAAGAAATACCCTCCATCATACAACCGTCACCGCATAATGCGTAGGAATAATGGTCAACAATTTTAAAGTCTTCTGTATTAAATTTAGCTGCAAGGTGAGCCTCAGCCATAGCCATACCTACAGCATTAGCAAAACCCTGACCTAAAGGACCTGTACTTGCATCAACACCTATAGTATGCTTATACTCTGGATGACCAGGTGTCTTAGAACCAAACTGGCGGAAATTCTTAATATCTTCAATCGTAAGACCATAACCAAAAAGATGTAGTAAAGAATACAGTAACATAGAACCATGACCAGCAGAAAGAACAAATCTATCTCTATTTACCCACTTAGGATTGCTAGGATTATGCTTTAAATGCTTAGCCCAAAGCTCATAAGCCATAGGTGCTGCACCCATTGTGATACCTGGATGACCTGACTTAGCCTTTTCAATAGCCTCAGCAGAAAGCACTCTCATACAGTTTATTGTTAATAACTCTGAAGAATTCATTTTTTAAACCTCCGAAATATTTTATTACAAAATTTCTGATTTTTTGCATAAAAACGCATTATTTATAGTATACACCATTTTTTTTGTCA
>UQRG01000095.1 GCA_900543365.1 uncultured Eubacterium sp.
CACTTTCAGTTATACCAAAAAGATTATATCCTATTTTAATAGCTGGAATAGCACTGCCCCATAAAGCAGTTGCAACTACTGCACACAAAAGTAATGTAACTGGTCTTTGAAAAAAATTTTTGTTTTCCATAATAAATCTCCTAAAAATAATATCACCATATTTTACACTAAAAAATAAAATTAGTCAAATAAATGTCACCTAATGTCACTTTAATTATGATATATATAAAATAGGAGGTGAATTAATATGAATTCAAGACAAGAAACAGCCATAAAGCTTTTTATTGAAACTGGAGATAGTTTTAACTCTCTTATAAACGCCGGTTATTCAAAAAAATATGCCCAAAATAAAAAAGATACATATTTTAACAACCCAGATATAATTGACTATATTAATAAAAAAATAAACAACAACATTCAAAGTAACTCTTTAGAACAAAAGGATATTCCAACTGAAATAGCGTCATACCTTACAATGGTAATGAGAGGCGAAGATGATGGCTCAAATCTTACACAAAGAATGAAAGCTGCCGAACTCTTGTGCAAACATTATAATAACGATACTAAAGATACTAAAGATAATGTTCCTATTATAATAAAAGATAATATATAAGCAAAAAAGGTTCTCTATTTAATTATTGACAAGATAGGTGAGTGTGTCTATATAGATACACCCTCTACTTGTAATTTTTAAAGAACTATGCTATAATGAATATCCTTAAAAATCAAAATCTATATAGCGAGGCGAAAACATAAAAAATCTTATAGATGCAATTGTAAACTTGGTAACTAATCCCAAAGTTGAGTTAGTTCGCCATTATTCTAGTGTAAATCGTGCAAATAATATGGGCGATGCTTTAGAAGAATATATAAAAGACTTATTTGCAGGTACAGTAGAAGAAACCGATGAAACCATAAGAAACAAAAAAATTTCAAAAGTTTTTTCTTATTTAGGAAATGCAACAAATCCCCCAGATAGTATGCTTAAAAACGGTGGAGACGCCATTGAGGTTAAGAAATTACAGGGTGTCAATGATTTAGCCCTAAATTCATCTCATCCTAAAAGAGTTCTTCGTGTAGATAATCCTAAAATCAATATTCATTGCAGAGAATGTGAGCCTTGGACTGAGCGTGATATGCTCTATGTTGTAGGAATATGTGATGATAATAAGATTAAAACTTTATCTATGATTTACGGAACTGAATATTGTGCCGATATAGATACTTATTCTCGTATAGAAACCGTAATCAAGACAGGTTTAGAAAGTTTGGAAAATGTAGAATTAGCTCAAACAAACGAATTAGGTAGACTTAATAAAATTGACCCTTTAGGCATTACAAATATGCGCATTCGTGGAATGTGGACAATATCAAATCCATTAAAAGTCTTTGATTATGTTTACCATGTAAATAATTTTAAGTCTTTTAATTTTATGTGCTTAATAAATAATGAAAAATATGCTATATTTAATAATGTTCATAAGTTAGAAAAGTTAGTTGGCAGTGTAAAGGGATTAAGCATCGATGAGGTAAAGGTAAAGAATCCAAACAATCCCTCACAGTTGAAAAACTGTAAACTGATAAGATTTGAGGTGTAAAGATGAAACTTTTAAGTTTATTTGCTGGTGCAGGTGGTCTTGACCTTGGCTTTGAAAAAGCAGGGTTTGAAATTGTAACAGCCAACGAATATGATAAAACAATATGGGCTACATATGAGAAAAATCATAATGTTCCTTTAATTAAAGGTGATATAAGAGAAATTTCTTCTGATGCTTTTCCTGAATGTGATGGTATCATTGGGGCCTCCTTGTCAGTCATGGTCTGAAGCTGGTAGTCTTAGAGGAATTAATGACCCTCGTGGACAATTATTTTATGAATACATTCGTATTCTAAAAGATAAAAATCCAAAGTTTTTTCTTGCTGAAAATGTAAAAGGAATGATGGCAAATAGGCATAGCGAAGCTGTAGATGGCATAATCTCACAGTTTGAAGATGCAGGCTATGATGTTTTTATAAAGCTATTAAATGCAGTTGATTATGGTGTAGCACAGGATAGAAAGCGTGTCTTTTATGTAGGTTTCAGAAAAGACATCAGTATAAAATTTAAATTTCCAGATCCGTATGACTATAAATTAACCTTCAAAGACATTATTTGGGATTTAAAAGACATCGCAATTCCTGCTCTTGAAAAAAATAAAACAAATGGCGATGCTTGTAAGTTTTTAAATCACGAATACTTTACAGGTGCTTTTTTTACTATTTTTATGAGCAGAAACCGTGTTCGAGGCTGGGATGAGCCAGCCTTTACAGTTCAAGCAAGTGGTAGACAATCACAATTACATCCTCAAGCTCCGAAGATGGTAAAGGTTGATAAGAATGATTGTAGATTTGTCATAGGTTCAGAAAACTTATATAGAAGATTAACAGTAAGAGAAGCTGCAAGGGTTCAAAGCTTTCCTGATGATTTTGAATTTATCTATACCAATTTACAAGATGGGTATAAAATGATAGGCAACGCCGTTCCTGTTGAGCTTGCTTATGCTATGGCAAAACAAATCAAAAAATACTTATAAAATCTAAAACAAACAAAAGTTTTTAACTCCTCACTTTCAAATTATCGATAAGCTAAGTTTCAGATTTAAAGTGTTTTTTCAGCAATCTAAAAGGTTCTCTACCACTTGATAGAGAACCTTTAATTTAAATTTCTTTATGATACAAGTTTTGATGTAATATTTTTAAAGCTACTGCCAATTCGCCAGCTTCAATCTGTCCTGGAGCAGATGCCTTTCTAGCACAACCAAATGTAATAGATGAGCCAAAAATCTCACCAGCAAGTCTACTAACAACACCTCTGCCATCCATTGACATAGTAACAATAGGGTAATCTGGATATGTTGATGATATAGTATCAGTTAAATCAAGAAGTTTAAGTACATCTCTGTTGCTATTAGGCATAACAGCAACTTTAGGAATATCTGCACCTAAGTCAATCATTTTTTCCATACGCTCTACTAAAACTTCTTTTTCTGGAGTTTTTTCAAAGTCGTGATTTGACATAAGTACAACAACATCATTCTTATGGGCAAGTTTAACTAAGTCCTTAATTTCCTTATCGCCAATCATAAGCTCAATATCTATCATATCAACAAGACCGCTTTCAATAGCTACCTTATTTACTCTCAAATACTCGTCCTTTTCAATATCCTGTATGCCACCCTCATTAACAGTACGGAATGTAAAGAGTAATGGAGTCATATCCACTAACTTTCTTATTAATTTAAGCATTTCCATAAGATGCTCATCGCTAACACAATCATCATACCAATCTGCTCTAAACTCAACAATATCAGGTCTTAACGCAGCTATTGTCATAGCTTGTGAAGTTATTTCATACTGAGTATGACCTACAATTGGAAGACAAATTTTTGGTATACCTTCTCCAATTTTAAGATTTCTAACAACAATTGGATTCATTCTTACGCCTCCTGTTTACTCTAAGGAACTACTGATACCCTGTATTCCTAAAGATGTTTGCTAACATAACTATAGTATAACAACTAAATTAACATAAGTCAATAAATTTCAAAATTTAAGTGCAATTTATAATATTATTTCTTTTCTGTTTCTATTTTTTTACTTTGATTTTTATCTACCATTATATCAATAGCTTTTCCTATTACATTAATTTCTGTTATATTAAAATCGCCACCATATTCGCCATCAATAGTCCATTTTATGAAATCTTTACTTTCAAATTTAATTTTACTTGTTTTAAAGCTATAAAACATATCATTTTCAAAATTTTTTTCTAATAAACAAGTAACAATATTTTTAAGCAAATTAATATTTTTAGGCTTTTTAACTAAAAGCACTTCAAACAAACCATCATTTAAGTTTGCATAATTTTCAAATAACTTTTTTATACCTGCAATACTATTAGAATTGGAAACAAGCCCAATCATTATTTCATCTTCTATTACTCCACCGTCATAAGTAATTTTCATATTATAGGTGCGTATATTTGCAATTTCCTTAATTCCAGCTAAAATATAAGCCTGATAACCTAATATATTTTTTATATTTTGTGGAGTTTCATAAGAAATACTTGTAAATAACCCAAAACCTGCTACATAAGCAAAATATTTATCATTTATACTCCCAATATCAATTACAAAAGCCTTGCTGCCAATAGCATTTTTATAGCTTTCTTCAACTATAGTAGATATTCCAATACTATTTGCAAAATCATTAGTAGAACCACAAGGAACATAGCCTAACATAGGTCTTTTGTTTAGTTTCATAAGTCCATTAACAGCTTCATTTAATGTTCCATCTCCACCACAACAAATAATATTGTCATAATTACTGCCTGTTTTTTCAATAATATCTTTAATATGTCCTACATATTGTGAGGAATATACCGTTACTTCAAAACCTCTGCTATTATAATAGTCAATCATTTCAGCAATATTTAGCTTTATAATTCCTTTTCCAGAATAAAAATTTGCTAACAAAAGTAGTTTTTTCATATTAGTTTCACCCCCTCATATTAACTAATTCTATATATTTCAATATCTTACTTTTTCATACAAATATTATCTTCATACACTCTTGCAAGCATTTGTTGCTCAATAGGATTTGTAACAGATGTAATAGTTACATTACCATTATTTTCTTCTACAAAACCTACTCTAATACCAGCTTGTCCGGAACTATTTAACTTACCGTCTGTATAAAATACATAACGCTTATCTGTTACATCACTGTCATATATCATTATAACATCATAGTCTATTTTATTACCCTTTTCATCATATTCACTTATTTTAATTTCAGTAGTTTTTTCCATAATTTCACCTCAATTTTATATTATCACAAAATTTATTTTTGTACAATAGTATATACTTCAATTATTTGGTAACAATTACAAAGAGGTGATAATATGAGAATACCAAACCACATTGGAATAATACCAGATGGCAACAGAAGATGGGCAAAAGGTCAACAACTAGGTAAAGAAAAAGGATATGAAAAAGGTCTTTTGCCTGGACTTGAGGCATTTAAAGAATGCGAAAGCCTAGGTGTAAAGGAATTAAGCATATACGGCTTTACTGTTGATAATACTAAAAGACCAACGGAACAGCGATTAGCCTTTACAAAATGCTGTGTTGAAATGGTAAACATATTGAAAAATGAAAATTGCGAAATACTTGTTGCAGGCAATAGAGAATCTGATATGTTTCCAATAGAATTAAGTGATTTAACAACAAGAAAAACTTTTGGCAAAGGTGGAGTAAAAGTCAACTTTCTAATCAATTATAGTTGGGAATGGGATTTAAAAGCTAACAAAAGTGTTAATTACTACAATACTGCTGACATTTCAAGAATTGACCTTATTATTCGATGGGGTGGTATGAGAAGACTATCCGGCTTTTTACCTGTTCAATCTGTTTATGCTGATTTTTATGTTATTGATGATTATTGGCCTGATTTTAAAAGAGAGCATATAGTCAATGCTATTGATTGGTATCAGCATCAAGATGTAACTTTAGGTGGTTGAAAAAGCTAAAATAGATAAAAAGCTACCCTACAAGGCAATGTCATTAAGTTAAAATTTTAAAATAACTTAAAGCAGAGAAAGAACATTAAAAACAATGTTTTCTCTGCTTTTACATTGTTTTCTTAACTTAATAACATTGCCGACAAGAGTAGCTTTTTATAATATATATGCCATTGTCAGTTTTTCAGCAAGTAACACAAGCTGGCAACAAGCCATCAGCTAAACCTGTGGTTATGACTACTTTTTATTATAAAGTCCTAATTTTTCAAGCATAGTATATTCGTGTAAGGCATTATTATTTGAATCAGAAGCAATAATATCTTTTGTAATACCCAAGCCCTTATTTCTAACAGCATTAAAAGACTTATAAATCCAAGCAATAGGAAGCATAAATTTAGGCATATTTTTATACCAACCAATAATTCCTCTCATAGATTTATCGTCAAGTAAAACATACTTCTTAAGTTTTACATAAAAGCCCTTAATCTTATTGTTCCCTGCTTTTTCAAAGGTTTCTCTAGCTGCCTTTGATACCATTCTCTCCTTAGCTTGAGCCTCGCCAAAAGTACCACCCTTGGC
>UQRG01000096.1 GCA_900543365.1 uncultured Eubacterium sp.
CAATATGTCCTTATTTTTATGACCTATCAGTAAATATTACAAATAATATTTCAGATACATTTGTAAATGATTATATTTTTAATTTAGCTAATTACGAAATAGATTTGAGTATATTTTTAAGATTTAATAATTTTGCAATAGTTTATTATGGCATTATTGCAATTGTTACATTGCTTATAATTTTAAAAATATCAACTAATCACAATTGGATTGAACAATCAAGTCCATTTAACAAAAAGTGGGTATCTAATATTTTTAAAATTGTGTTTATAATTGACTTTGCAGTTATTGGTACAAATTTTACATACAATTCAACATTTGACAAAATAATTCTTGCAATAGTTTTTGCTATAATAGGTTTATTAGTATCATCAATTATTGTAAAAAAACAGGGGGTGAGCAAATGAAAAAATTAATTTTTATTGCTTTAATAGCATTAACACTTTGTGGCTGTAATAATACACCAAAATTAATAAATAATGCTAGTAATAAAAACCACGATACAATAATAAATACAGAATATGAAAAATATAATAATATTTTTAAAAAGAATTATAGTGATGGAGAAGAAATAACTGAATTAGTTAAATCATTACCATTACTCAATATTAATATAAAACAAGCAGGTCAAAATCCTGAAATAGTTAATATTTATAAAAGCGAAAATCCTTATTTTCTCATAGCTGATACTTCCTATGCAAGAAAAAATTCAGACATAACTTACACTGAATTTTATGGGGGTAGCCAAACTACATCAAAAAAATATTCTGATATTATAAGTGCATTTAAGGAAAAAAGCTGGGAGCTTAATTATTGCCTTACAGGTGGTGGCATTGATAAACTAACATTTTCTAATGACGAATATACTATATCTAATTACAAATATGGTATGTTTTGTTTAAGCTATGACAATGTTCAATTAAATTCTGACAATATACCTTTAGCAATAACATTGTATATGAATGACGGAAAAATATCTTCCGTATATATTAATTATTACTTACTTTCTAATCAGAAAAAACAGCTTTCTATTAAGGATATAAATATGCTTAGAGATGGGCTTGAATTGGCTAATATAACCGACTTTGATATTATTATTAATAGCTTACAGGAACAGCTTAGTAATTATAAAAAATTAAAATCAGATTTTCAACACTATACATTAAAATCTGTCAAACCAGTTATATTAAATAAAAATGAAACGCTTGGAACTTTTATAATTGATATTAAATAAATAATAAAGGGCGATTATTAGTCGCCCTTTATTACATTTATTTAACTATTTAACTTTAGTAATTCTTATAGCATTAAGCACAGCAATAAGAGCAACACCTACATCTGCAAAAACGGCAATCCACATATTACCATAACCAAAAACAGTAAGTGCAAGCACCATGAGCTTTAATGCAATAACAATAACTACATTTTGTTTACAAATTTCCATAGTTCTTCTTGCAAGTTTAATTGCATCATAAAGTTTAGTAAGGCTATCTTCCATTATTACTACATCAGCAGCCTCAATAGCAATATCTGAACCAATACCACCCATAGCAATACCTACATCTGCTCTAGCAAGTACTGGAGCATCATTTATACCATCACCAACAGCTACAATATTGTTATAGCCTACTTTATAAAGTCCATCAACTTTTTCAACCTTATCTTGTGGCAACAACTCAGAATAAACATTATCAACACCAACAGCTCTACCAACTTTGTCAGCAATAGATTTTTTATCACCTGTAAGCATTGTAACATTCTTAACTCCTATAGACCTTAAGCTAGATATAGCACTAAAACTATCTTCCTTAATTGTGTCATCAACATTTATATAACCAATACAACTACCATCTACAGCTACATATATATTTTTACCACTTTCAATATTAATACCACTATCTATCATAAATCTTTCACTACCCACAAGTACAGATTTACCCTTAATAATACCCTTGATACCAAAACCTGCAATATTTTCTACATTTTCTGTTTTCTCAAGTTCACCCTTGTAGCTATCTACAACAGCCTTAGCCATTGGATGAGTTGAAAAAATTTCAAGTGATGCAGCATATCTTAATGTTTCGTCACTTGTTACTTCTGTTACTTCAAACTTTCCCTTAGTAATAGTACCAGTTTTATCCATAACAACAGCCTCTACTTTGCTCAAAACCTCAAGGTAGTTACCTCCCTTTACAAGAACACCTCGTCTTGACATTGTACCAATACCAGCAAAGAAAGTTAATGGAATAGAAAGAACCAAAGCACAAGGACAAGATGCAACAAGAAAAATTAAAGCCTTATAAATACCATCTTTAAAGTCATAACCCATTAATACTGGCACAACAGTAAGAAGTATAGCCATTGCTACTACAACGGGTGTGTACACTTTAGCAAATCTAGTTACAAAATTTTCTGTCTTAGACTTATTTTCAGAAGCATTTTCTACCATATTCATTATTCTAGCAATAGTAGAATCCTTATAAGCCTTGTCAGCTCTAACATAAATAACACTGCTATTATTAATTGAACCACTTAAAACTGTGTCACCTTCAAATTTTTCAACAGGAATACTCTCACCAGTTAAAGCTACCATATCAAGAGTAGTTTCACCTTTAATAATTGTACCATCAATAGCAACCTTTTCACCTGGTTTAACAACTATTGTATCACCAACATTTACTTCCTCAGGCTCTTTTACTTGAATATTACCTTCAATAAATACATTTACAGTATCAACATTCATTTCCATTAATGATTTAATGGAATTTCTTGACTTATTAACAATAGTTTCTTGAAGAAACTCCCCAATCTGATAAAAAAGCATTACAGATACTGCCTCAACAAATTCGCCTAAGCAAAAAGCACATATTGTAGCAAAGGCCATAAGAAAATGCTCATTTAGGGCTTTACCCTTTACAATACTTTTAACAGCATTGATTACAACATCATAACCAAATATTAAATAAGCTACAATATATAAGCTAATACTTATATAGCTATTATCAGCCACTATTTTACCAGTAAATATAGCACAAATTAAGAAAATAACGCCGATAATTATTCTTAATACTCCTTTTTTTATACCCTCTTCATAGTGATAATGATTATGTCCACAACTGCAACTGCAGTCACTATGGTTGTGATGATGTTCTTGATTACTATTTTCTCTATTTTCTTTATCTTTATGACAACAACAATTACTATCAATACACTGATTTAACTTTTCATTATCTTTACTCATAATATTTCCCCCTCATCATATCCATTTTTATGTTTAATATGTTCAATACCTTTATCTAAAAGTACAGATACATGTTCATCATCAAGAGAGTAAATAGTAGACTGCCCCTCTTTTCTAAATTTAACAATATCATTTTGTCTTAAAAGTCTAAGTTGATGAGATATAGCTGATTGAGTCATTCCAAGTTCGTTAACAAGGTCTGTAACACACATTTCACTTTGAAAAAGAGCGTATAATATTTTTATTCTAGTTGAATCACCAAATATTTTAAAAAAATCTGACAAATCATAACACATTTCTTCACTAAGCATTTTTACTTTAGACAATTTAATACCTCCTTATTATGAACATTTATTCATATATTCATAATTGTAATAAAAAAATAGGAGCAGACACACATATATTTATTTATGAACATCTGCTCATACTTGTATTATATACTATATTTAATTATTTGTCAATCATTTTCTTCAAGGCTAAAGAAACTCTTAATACTAGACCAAATACTCTTATCTTCAACAGTCTGATATTCAATGTATTTACCAGTGCCAATTGCAACACAGTTTACAGGATTTTCAGCAATAGTACATTTAATACCTGTTTCATTTTCAATTACTCTGTCAAGACCTGAAAGCAATGCTCCACCACCAGTAAGTACAATACCTCTATCAAGAATATCACCTGAAAGCTCTGGTGGAGTATTAGCAAGTACATATCTTACAGCATCTACAACAGACCTTACACAGACCTTTAAAGCCTCATACATTTCTCTTGAAGTTATTTCAACTGTCATAGGCATACCA
This sequence comes from uncultured Eubacterium sp., assembly GCA_900543365.1. GTDB lineage: Bacteria > Bacillota > Clostridia > Lachnospirales > CAG-274 > Gallispira. The sequence goes on from UQRG01000096.1 coordinate 4,045, forward strand.
GTTGTAGCATTTCTGCCCTTAAGCTCCATTGCACTTAAAGGAGTATCTTCTGCTGCTGTGCCAATTATTATCTTAAGATTTTCAGCAGTTCTTTCGCCAATAATCATTTGATGTTCATCTCTCATATATCTAACAATAGCATCATCAAACTTGTCACCAGCCACCTTAATTGAAGTACTAACAACAATGCCACCAAGAGAAATAACAGCAACATCAGTAGTACCACCACCAATATCTACAACCATACTACCACAAGGTCTAAAAATATCAAGTCCTGCACCAATAGCTGCTGCAATAGGTTCTTCAATAATAAATACTTGAGCAGCACCAGCATTTCTAGTTGACTCCTCAACAGCCCTTTTTTCAACATCGGTTATTTTACTAGGAACACAGACAGCAATACGAGGTCTTTTGAGCCAATGAGTACCAACAGACTTATCAATGAAATATCTTATCATTCTTTCTGTTACCTCAAAGTCGGAAATTACACCATCTCTCAAAGGTCGTACTGCCACTATATTAGCTGGAGTTTTTCCGAACATTTTTCTTGCTTCTTCACCAACTGCAACAATAGCGTGTTTATTATTATCTACTGCTACAACTGAAGGCTCTTGAAGAACAATACCTTCGCCTTTACAATATACAATTACACTGGCTGTGCCCAAATCTATGCCAATATCACTGCCCAACACCATACACTTAATTCTCCTTTTCTTCCTCTATTTCGTTTTTTGGAGTTAATGTTATTTTCATTTTAACAATTCTGTTTTTATCAGTTTGTTCAATAGTAAACTTAGCATTGTCATCATTAATAACTTCTCCCTTTTCAGGGAATCTGCCAATAATAGCAATAACATAGCCACCTATTGATTCAATATCATCATTTTCAAAGTTAGTGCCAAGAGCATCATTTACATCATCAAGTTTTGTAATACCATCTACAAGAAATTCACCATCACCTAAAGGCTTAATTTCTTCTGAATCATCTCTTTCAGAGTCAATAATATCACCTACAATTTCTTCTATTAAATCTTGTAAAGTAACAATACCGGCTGTACCACCGTATTCATCAAGAACAATTGCCATAGAAATTGACTCTTTTTTCATATCAGCAAAAAGCTTTGAACACTGCTTTGTTTCATAAGTAAAATAAGGTTCTCTCATATAATCAGATACCTTAAAGCTACTTGTTTCTATATCGTCAAGAAGCATAATATCCTTAAAAGATAATGTACCCACAATATGGTCATTTGTTTCATTATATACAGGTAATCTAGTAAATCTCTTTTCCTTAAATACATCAACTACATCATAATAAGTCATATCATCAGGTATAGCAACTATATCAATTCTAGGAATCATAACTTCCTCTGCTGTTGCACTTCTAAAGTCAACTACATTAGTAATCATTTCTTTTTCGTCAACTTCAATTACACCTTCCTCGTGACTAACATCAACCATAGTTTTCAACTCATTAACAGTAACGGCTGGTGTCTGCTCTTTATGCCCACCAATAATTCTAAATATAAGACTTGTAATAATATTAAGTAAAAATATAAATGGTGTTAATATAAACATACAAAAAGCTATAGGTCTTGCACAAAATATGCAAACCTTTTCTGCGTTTTCACTAGCAAAGCTCTTAGGTGTTACCTCTCCAAATATAAGTACAAGAATTGTAAGTACACCAGTTGCAATACCAACACCACTACTACCAAATAAATCAGTTGCAATCACTGTACCAAGTGATGATGCTGTAATGTTTACTATATTGTTACCAATAAGTATTGCACTAAGTAGTTTGCTGGAGTTTTCAGTTATTTTTTGAATAAGCTTTGCATTTTTTACTCCTTCATCTACCATTGCTCTAAGCCTAATTTTGCTTAAAGAAGTTAATGCCGTTTCAGAACTTGAAAAAAAAGCTGATAGTACCAAACAGACCACAAGAATAATTACTTTAGTTAAATATTGCGAACTTCCCGAGTCCACGAAAATCACACTCCTAATAAAAAAATAATTTAACTTTAACAGTAAATTGTATTATACCACAAATTCGCTTATTTTCCAATAATATTTTTAATATTATAAAAAAATT
>UQRG01000097.1 GCA_900543365.1 uncultured Eubacterium sp.
CAATGCAACTTATAACAACGAGTGAACCTGACGATAGTATGATTGAGGTTGCTATTGCATCACTTAAGGCTGTGTTAGAGGAGGAATCTGAAAATGACTGTAGCACAGGCTGTAAGTAGTATTAAATCAAAACTTGATGCTGTTGGTATTGAAACATCATCTCTTGATGCCCAGTTAATAGTAGGCAATGGAACAGGTATGTCACGAGTACAGATTTTGACTTATCCCGATAAAGTTCTTACAGAAAGTCAAGAGTATCAAATAAATGTAATGACTGATAAAAGAATAAAAAGAATGCCTATGCAGTATATTTTAGGTATGTGCGAATTTATGGGATTGAGTTTTATTGTTAATTCTGATACACTAATACCAAGAGGGGATACTGAAATCCTTGTTGAAGAATCTATTGACCTTATAAATAAAAATGGTTATAAAAGTGTTATTGATATAGGTACTGGTTCTGGAGCTATTGCTGTAAGTGTTGGAAAATATACTAACACAAATGTAAGTGCTGTAGATATATCAGATGGAGCTATTGCTGTAGCTAAAGAGAATGCTAAAAATAATGGTGTTAATGTTAACTTTGTAAAAAGTAATTTGCTGTCTGAAATTAATGACAAATTTGATTTAATAATTTCAAATCCACCTTATATTGAATCAGATGTTATATCAACATTAGAGCCTGATGTTAAGGATTATGAACCTATTCTTGCTTTAGATGGTGGAAATGATGGCTTAGACTTTTATAGGCAGATAGTTGATAAATTCAATAAAAATTTGAATAATAATGGTAGTGTAATATTTGAAATTGGCTATAATCAGGGTCAGGTTGTGTCAAATCTACTTAGTAAATATAACTTTAAGAATATATATGTTAAGCAAGATTTGGCGGGATTTGATAGAGTTGTAGTTGGTTACTGTTATTCTGCTATTTAAGTTATGGAGGAAGAAAAATGCTAGATAGATTAGCAGATATTGAAAAGAGATATATTGACCTTTCGGACAAAATTAATGACCCAGAGGTTATTAGTAATAATGCCGAATGGAGAAAACTTATGAAAGAGCATAGTGATATTGCTCCTATAGTTGAAAAATACAGAGAGTTTAATGAAGTAACTGAAGCAGTTGCAGAGGCTAAGGAAATGCTTGGAGATTCTGATGAGGAGTTAAAGGCTTTAGCAAAAGAAGAATATGCTGAGGGTAATAAAAGACTCGAAACAATTAAAGAAGAATTGAAAATACTTATGTTACCAAAAGACCCTAACGATGACAAGAATGTTATTGTTGAAATTAGAGGTGGTGCCGGTGGTGATGAGGCAAATATTTTTGCTGGTGACTTATTCAGAATGTACTCAAGATATGCTGAAAGAAGACGCTGGAAAATTGAAATAATGAGTGCTAATGAGTGTGAGGCAGGTGGTTTTAGGGAAATTTCTTTTTTAATTAATGGTCAAGGTGCTTATTCAAGATTAAAGTATGAGAGTGGTGTACACAGAGTACAGAGAATACCAGCAACAGAGTCCGGTGGTAGAATTCACACTTCAACAGCTTCTGTAGCTGTTTTACCTGAGGTTGAGGCTGTTGATGTTAAGCTTGATATGAATGATTGTCGTTTTGATGTATTTAGAGCATCTGGTAATGGTGGTCAATGTGTAAATACAACTGACTCTGCTGTTAGACTTACTCATATGCCAACAGGTATTGTTATCTCTTGTCAGGACGAAAAAAGCCAGATTAAAAACAAAGAAAAGGCTTTAAAAGTCTTAATGAGTAAACTTTATGACCTTGAACAGGAAAAACAGCATTCTGAAATTGCTGCTGAAAGAAAAAGTCAGATTGGTAGAGGTAACAGAAACGAAAGAATTAGAACTTATAATTACCCGCAAGGTAGAGTAACAGACCATAGAATTGGTTTAACTCTCCATAAATTGGATTCAATAATTGATGGTGATTTAGATGAAGTAATGGATGCTTTAATTACTACAGAACAGGCTGAAAAGTTAAAGGCAGGTAGTGAAGAATAAAATTATCTTATAAATAAAGGGGGATGCTAAAATGCATATTAACAAAGAAGAGTTTAAGAAAAAACTTGTAGCTAATGTAAAGACATTATCTCGTAAAACTATTGAAACAGCAACTAAAGAGCAAATTTATGAGGCACTTGTTTTTACAATAAGAGATTATGTAACTGATAAGTGGATTAAGACTCACGAAACTTATGATAAAATTGGTTGTAAAATTGTTTGTTATCTTTCAATGGAATTTCTTATGGGCAGATTTTTAGGCAATGCTATTCTTAATATGACAATGCTCAATGATGTTAAATCTGTTCTTAAGGAAATGAATATAGATTACAATCTGCTTGAAGATGTCGAAAGAGACCCAGGTCTTGGTAATGGTGGGTTAGGCAGACTTGCAGCCTGTTTCTTAGATTCACTTTCAACTCTTGAATTGCCGGCTTATGGCTGTGGTATTAGATACCACTACGGTATTTTTGAACAGAGAATTGAAAATGGCTATCAGATTGAAGCTCCGGATAATTGGCTTCAAGATGGAGATATGTGGGGAGTTAAGCGTCCAGAGTATGCTGTTGAGGTTAAGTTTGGCGGTAATGTTAAGGCTGTTAGGCAGGAAGATGGACAGTATAAATTTGAACAGGAAAATTATCAGTCTGTAATTGCTGTTCCTTATGACTATCCTGTTATTGGTTATAACAACAATACTGTTAATACTCTTAGATTATGGGATGCAGAAGCTAAGAATAAGTTTGACCTTAAGAGCTTTAATGAGGGTAATTATAGTAAGGCTGTTGAGGAAGAAAATCTTGCTAAAACATTAACAGATGTTCTTTATCCAGCAGATGAACATTATGCAGGTAAAGAATTAAGATTAAGACAGCAATATTTCTTTGTTTCTGCAACTTTACAGAGAATAATGAATAAATTTGTTCAGAAGTTTGGTACAGATTTTTCACTTCTTCCAGAAAAGTATGCTTTCCAGTTAAACGATACTCACCCTAGTATTGCAGTTGCTGAACTTATGCGTCTTTTAGTTGATGAGTATAATGTTGCGTGGGACGATGCTTGGGAAATTACTAAGAAGTGCTGTGCTTATACAAACCACACTATTATGTCAGAAGCTCTTGAAAAATGGCCTATTGAGCTTTTCTCTAGGTTGCTCCCTCGTATTTATATGATAGTTGAGGAAATTAACAAAAGATTTTGTGAAATGCTTATTAAAAAGTATGGTAACGATGCTGACAAGATTAGAAAGATGGCTATTGTTGCAGATGGTCAGATTAGAATGGCTTGGTTAGCTATTGTTGGTAGTCACTCTGTAAATGGTGTTGCTGCTCTTCATACAGAAATACTTAAGAATCAAGAATTAAAGGATTTCTATGAAATTTATCCAGAGAAGTTTAACAATAAGACTAATGGTATTACCCAAAGAAGATGGCTTGGTCACGCAAATCCAGAGTTAGCATCTCTTATTACAGAAAAAATTGGTAATGGTTTTTATAATAATCTATCTGAACTTGAAAAACTTGTTCCTTTAGCTGACAATAAGGATTTTCAAAATAAGTTTATGGCAATTAAGAAAGCTAATAAGGTGGCATTATCTGATTATTTTAAAGCTACAAAGGGTATTGAAATTAATCCAGATTCTATTTATGATATTCAGGTAAAGAGATTACACGAGTATAAAAGACAGCTTTTAAATGTTCTACACATAATGAGTCTTTATAATAAGTTAAAGGTAAATCCTGGTATGGATATAGTACCTAGAACATTTATATTTGGTGCTAAATCAGCAGCAGGTTATAGAAGAGCTAAACTTATAATTAAACTTATTAATTCTGTGGCAGACCTTGTTAATAATGATGAAACAATTGAAGGTAAAATTAAGGTTGTTTTTGCTGAAAAGTTAATACCGGCAGCCGATGTTTCAGAACAGATTTCTACAGCTTCTAAGGAGGCATCTGGTACAGGTAATATGAAGTTTATGCTTAATGGTGCTATAACTATAGGTACTCTTGACGGTGCTAATGTTGAAATTAGAGAAGAAGTTGGCGATGAAAATATATTTATTTTTGGTATGAAAGCTGATGAAGTTATAGATGAATATGCTAAAAGTGATTACAATCCTTGGGATATTTATAATATGAATTCTGATGTTAGAGGCGTGTTAAATATGCTTATAAACGGTACGCTTGATAAGGATACCGAGTTATTTAGAGAAATTTATGATTCATTGCTTAACGGCTATAACGGTTCAAGACCTGATGAATACTTTGTTCTTAAGGATTTTGCATCGTATACAGAGGCTCAGAATAAAGTTGATAAGGCTTATAGAGATAAGGATAAGTGGGCTAAAATGGCAATTTTAAATACTGCACATAGTGGTAAGTTTTCATCAGACAGAACTATTAAGGAATATGCAGAGGATATTTGGAATTTAAAGCCTGTTCATATTAAAATGGAAGACTAATAAGGTTAATTAAAGGGACTATAAATAGTAGTCCCTTTAATTTAATTTTATATTAAAATCCTAAATTTTCACCTACAATAATTACTTTTATTCTATCTTTAATTCTTGAAAATCTAGTATGAACAAACTGGCAACATACAGTTTCTATACTTAAGCAATCCATACATTTACCTGTTTTTTTACAAGGTGTGTTACAATCAAATCTGATTACATTAGGTATAGATGCCTTATTTCTTGCTCTTGCAAGAGCTGATTCATAAGTGTCACAAATCTTATTAATACCTGTTACAATGATTACATTTTTAGGACCATAAATAAGAGCAGCTACTCTATTTCCATTGCCATCAATATTTACAAGTTGACCGTCAATAGTCATTGAATTTGTACTCATAAGATAGTAATCAGCACTAAGTGCCTTATGAGCAATTTCATCTTTTTCTTCTTTTGTTTTAACATTATCCCTATCAAGACATTTGTAATTACCATTTTTTAAAGTATCAATTAAGCCTGTTTCTTGAAGTGTTGCTGAACCACCCCAACTAATTAAACTGCCTTCAGGAATAAGAGAAAGGGCAATTTTAACTGCTTCTTCTTTACTTTCTGCATAGAAGCCTTGCATATTTCTTTTCTTTAAACCTTCTATTGTCTTTTCTGCTAATAATTTGTTATACATATTTATAGGTGTCATAAAAAATTACCTCCTTAAAAATAAGAGGAGATATAAAATCCCCTCTTAATAATTAAATTATTTGTTTAATGAAATCATACCCTTTAAAAGGTCTTCAAGTTTATCTCTTTCTCTAATTAATACAGCTTCCCCATTTTCTCTAATTAATACTTCAGCAGGGCGTAATCTGTTGTTATAATTAGATGCCATACAATATCCATAAGCACCAGCATCAAGAATACCAATAGTATCACCAATGTGCATTTCTGGACACATTCTGTGTTTAGCCATAATATCACCAGATTCACAAATGTTACCAACTACAGTAATATCTTCAACTTTGTCGCTGTCATTGTATACTTCAATATCGTGGTGAGAATCGTACATTACAGGTCTTTGAAGTACATTGAAACCAAGGTCAGTACCAGCATACTTATCTTCGTGGTTAAACTTAATAGAATGAACTGTACCTAAAAGAACAGAGCATTCAGCAGAAATATATCTACCAGGTTCAACTTTAAATGTAATTTCTTTGCCATATTCTGCAACAAATTCATTAAATACCTTATCAAGCTCTTTGCCTAAGTGTTCAAGGTCAAGTCTTGGCTGGTCATTAAGCTTTTCATAAGGAATACCAAAACCACCACCTAAATCAACAAACTCAAGGTCGTCAAATTCCTTAGCAATGTGTAAAATAGCCTTAACACCTTCAACATATTTGCTACCGTCCATAAATAATGAACCAATGTGCTGATTGATACCAACAAGTTTAAGGTTATATTTATTTAAAATTTCCTTAAATGTAGAAATATCTTCTGGATTAATGGCAAACTTAGTTTTCTTACCAGCAGTAATAACCTTTTCGCTATGACCAGCACCAATACCACCATTAAATCTAGCAGCAATTTTACCACCTGGGTTAAGCTGACCATACTGCTCTAACTGGG
>UQRG01000098.1 GCA_900543365.1 uncultured Eubacterium sp.
TCACCTGTTGTGAAACTAGCTAAATCATCACTATATAAGCTGTATGGAGAAGTAACACCAGCACTAATAATATTACCCTTGTAAAGCTTTAACTTAGCAGTACCAGTAACATATTCCTGAGTTACATCAACAAATGCAGCAAGAGCTTCTCTTAATGGAGTAAACCATTCGCCTCTGTAGATTAAGTCGGCATACTTAATTCTGATGTTTTCTTTATATTCAGTAGTTGCTCTATCAAGGCAAAGATACTCTAAATCTCTGTGAGCAGCATAGAGGATAGAACCACCAGGAGTTTCATATACACCTCTTGACTTCATACCAACAACTCTATTTTCAACGAGGTCAGTAATACCAATACCGTTTTCGCCACCAATTTTATTAAGGTAAGTCATTAATTCAAGTGGTTTAACAGTTTTGCCATTAAGAGTAACGGGAATACCCTTTTCAAAACCGATTTCAACATAAGTAGCCTCATCTGGAGCTTGTTCTGGAGATACACCAAGCTTTAAAAGACTGTCAAACTTAGGCTCATTAGCTGGATTTTCAAGGTCAAGACCCTCGTGGCTAATATGCCAAAGGTTAGCATCTCTTGAGTAAGAATCTTCCTTTTTCATAGGAACTTCAATACCTCTGTCTACAAGGTACTGAATTTCGTCCTCTCTTGATTGAAGTGTCCACTTGTCATCTCTCCAAGCAGCAATAATCTTTAAGTGAGGAGCAAGAGCCTTAATACCAAGTTCAAATCTAATCTGGTCATTACCCTTACCTGTCGCACCGTGACAAATAGCATCAGCACCCTCTTTAAGAGCAATATCAACAAGTTTTTTTGCAATAAGAGGTCTGGCAATAGAAGTACCTAAAAGATACTTATCCTCATATACACAACCAGCCTTTACCATTGGGTAAATATAGTCAGTAATAAGTTCTTCCTGAACATCTTCAACATAAATCTTAGAAGCACCTTGAGCAATAGCTCTTTCTTCAAGACCAGTAGTTTCCTTATTAGTTAAACCAACATTGATACAAGCAGCAATAACTTCTGCATCGTAGTTTTCCTTTAACCAAGGGATAATAACAGATGTGTCAAGACCACCTGAATATGCAAGTACAATTTTCATATTATTTGCCTCCGTCTAAATTATTAATTAAGTTGGTATTATTGTATCACTCATACAGATAATATGCAAGAGATTTTTTCAAAAAAATATGTATTTTTACATTTTTGGTGAATTTTTATAAATTATAGTTGCATATTATGCAAAAAGGGTGTATAATTTATAAATCTTTTAAAAACATTAATTTTTTTTAAAAAATACTGTACTTTTAATTGTTTTAGGTTTATAATCAATGTTTAGATGAATTATAAATTAAATTATATATAATAGGTAAAAATAAATTACGGAGGTTATTATGATTAAAGTTGGTATTATTGGAGCTACTGGTTATGCAGGTCAGGAGCTAGTAAGACTTATTACTCAGCATCCTCAAGCTGAAATAGTTACACTTACTTCTCAAAGTTATGCAGGTAAGAATTATGAGGAAGTTTATTCAAACTATAGACATTTAGATTACATTTGTGAGGAAGAAGATATTGATAAAATGGCTGATTTGTGCGATGTTATTTTCCTTGCTTTACCTCACGGTGTTGCTAGTAAGAAGATTAACGAAAGTATTTTAAATAGAACTAAGATTATTGACTTAGGTGCTGATTTTAGACTTCAGGATATTGAAACTTATGAAAAATGGTACACTACTCATTATTCAAAGGATATTCTTCCAGAAGCTATATATGGACTTTGCGAAATAAATAGAGATAATATTAAAGGTAAGAGAATTGTTGCTAACCCTGGTTGCTACACTACTTGCTCAATACTTTCTATGTATCCTCTTGTTAAGGAAGGTATGATTGATAATTCTTCTATTATAATAGATGCAAAATCTGGAGCTACTGGTGCTGGCAGAGGTCTTTCTCTTGGTAATCATTATTGTGAGCTTAATGAGTCTGTTAAGGCTTACAAAATTGCAAGTCATAGACATACTCCGGAAATTGAGGAACAGTTAAGCTATGCTGCTGGTGAAGATATTGTTATTAACTTTACTCCTCACCTTATTCCTATGGATAGAGGTATACTTGCCACTTGCTATGCTAATTTAAAGGCTGATTATTCTTATGCTGATATTAAGTCAGTTTATGAAAAATATTATGGCAATGAGTATTTTATAAGACTTACTAATGAAGGAACTTTCCCAGAAACTAAGTGGGTTAAGGGTTCTAACTTTGTAGATATTGGCTTTACTGTTGATAAGAGAACTAAAAGGGTTATTGTTGTTGGTGCTATTGATAACTTATTTAAGGGTGCAGCTGGTCAAGCTGTACAGAATATGAATATTTTATTTGGTCTTGATGAAAAGACCGGTGTTGATTATGTACCTGTTTTCCCTGCCTAATAAAAAGTAGGAAGAATATAATACTATTAAATTATAATTGTAGTAGTAATGGGTATTATTTAATAACAATTTCTGTTAAAGATAATAAATATATAATTTGAAATAATGACGAAAAAAGAATAAATGGTAAGAAACTACATTAAAACCAATCCCATTAAATGGGAGCTTGACAAATACTACACAGTCAGGAGGATATTAAAATGAACATAATAACAGGAAATGTAGTATCACCAAAAGGCTTTAAGGCTTGGGGTGATGCCGTAGGACTTAAGAAAAGCAAAAAGGATATGGCAATTATAGTAAGTGAAGTGCCTTGTAACGCAGCCGGTTGTTTTACAACAAATGTTGTGAAAGCTGCTCCGGTACACTGGGATATTAAAACAGTAGAAAATAAAATAATGGGTATTGTTGTAAATAGTGGTAACGCCAATGCCTGCACCGGTACACAAGGTTTAAGGGATACTGAAACTACAGCAGAAAAGTTAGCTCAATTAGTTGGTGCTAAAGCGGAAAATATACTTGTATGTTCAACAGGTGTTATTGGTGTTAACTTACCTATGGACAAGGTTTTAAATGGTGTTGATATTGTATTTCCAAAAATAACAGATAGTATGGAAGGTGGCGATAATGCTGCTGAGGCAATTATGACAACTGATACTTATGCTAAAAAGGTAGCTGTTGAAATTGAGATTGGTGGCAAAACAGTTACCATTGGTGGTATGGCTAAGGGTTCTGGTATGATTAACCCTAATATGGCAACTATGCTTTGTTTTATTACTACAGACTGTGCAATATCTAGGGAAATGCTTACAAAGGCTTTAAAATCAAGTGTTACAGACACATTTAATATGATTAGTGTAGACGGTGATATGTCAACTAATGATACTGTACTTTGTATTGCTAATGGTCTTGCTGGTAATGCTGAAATTATAGCAGATGGCGAAGATTTTAATAAGTTTAAGGAAGCACTTTTTTATATAAATAAAAAACTTGCAATGGCTTGTGCCGATGACGGCGAAGGTGCTACTAAACTTATTGAAGCTAAGGTAACAGGAGCCAAGGATAAAGAAAATGCAAGAAAAATGGCATTAAGTGTTGTTTCTTCTTCACTATTAAAGGCGGCTATATTTGGTGAAGATGCTAACTGGGGTAGGGTACTTTGTGCTATGGGTTACAGTGGTGCAGAATTTGACCCTATGGAAGTTACTATTAAGTTTAGAAGTGATAATGGGGAAATCCTTCTTATGGACAAGGGTACACCTATTGTATTTGATGAAGATAAGGCAGCTAATATTCTTTCAGAACACACAATTTATATTGATATGATTTTAACAGAAGGTAATGGAGAAGCTGTAGCTTGGGGTTGTGACCTTACTTATGATTATGTTAGAATTAATGGTGACTATAGAAGTTAATTTAGAGTTTTGACAACATTAAGGAGTATTAAAATGATTGATGTTATTTCTAAGGCAAGCATATTAACAGAGGCTTTGCCTTATATTAAAAAGTTTTCTGGCATTACTGTTGTTATTAAGTATGGTGGTGCTGCTCTTGTAAATGAAAAAATTAAGTCAACTATTGTTAAGGATATTGCACTTATGAAGTTTGTTGGCTTTAAGCCTGTTGTTGTTCACGGCGGTGGAAAGGATATTAACAAGGCTCTTGAGGCTGTTGGAATTGAGCCTAAGTTCAAGGACGGCTTAAGAGTCACTGATGAGCCTACAATGGAGGTTGTTCAGCAGGTACTTGCTGGTAAGGTTAATAAGGACCTTACAACTGAACTTTGCTTACACGGTATTAATGCTGTTGGTATTTGTGGCAAGGACGCAGGCTTTATGAAAGTTAAGAAAGCTATGCCTAATGGTATGGATATTGGTCTTGTTGGTGAGGTTACAGATGTAAATACTGACCTTATTAATACACTTGTTGACAATGACTTTGTGCCTGTTATTTCATCAATTGGTGTTGATGAAGAAGGTAAGAGTTACAATGTAAATGCAGATTATGCTGCTGTAGCTGTAGCAGGTGCTTTAAAGGCTGAAAAACTTGTTTTTGTAACAGATGTAGCAGGTATTATGCGTGATGTAAATGACCCGGATAGTGTTATTTCAGTTATTAAAGAAGATGAAGTAAATAAACTTATTGCAGATGGTACAATTTCAGGAGGTATGCTTCCTAAGGTACAGTGTTGTATGGCTGGTGTTAATACTGGTGTTAAAAATGTACATATATTAGATGGCAGAACAGCTCACTGTCTTATACTTGAAATATTTACAAATAAGGGTATTGGTACATTAATTGAAAAATAATAGTTGTATTATAACGGAGGATAAATAAATGAAAACAGCAGAATTAGGCGAGAAATATGTTATGAAAACATATAGCCGTTTCCCACTTGCATTTGAAAAGGGTGATGGTATGTATGTATACGATGAAGATGGTAAGAAATACCTTGATTTTGTAGCAGGTATTGCTGTAAACTCTCTTGGTCATAATCACCCTAAACTTGTTAAAACTATTGCAGAACAGGCACAAAAGCTTATTCATATTTCAAATTTATATTATACTAAGCCACAGTGTACTCTTGCTCAAAAGTTAGTTGAAAACGGTAGTCTTGATAAAGTATTTTTCTGTAACTCTGGTGCAGAGTCAATTGAGGCAGCTTTAAAACTTGCTAGGAAGTATGGTTCTAAAACTGGCAGACAGGAAATAATTACAATGAACCGTTCTTTCCACGGTAGAACTTTTGGTGCTGTTACAGCAACAGGTCAGAATCATTATCACCAAGGTTTTGGGGATATGCTTCCTCATATTAAGTATGCAGATTTTAATGACATAGAGTCTGTTAAGTCAGCTATTACTAACAATACTGTTGCTATACTTATGGAACCGGTACAGGGCGAAGGCGGTATTATTCCGGCTAATAAGGAATTTTTGCAGGAAGTAAGAGCTATTTGTGATGAAAAGGATATTCTTTTAATGTTTGATGAGGTTCAGTGTGGTGTTGGTAGACTTGGTACACTTTTCGCTTATCAGACTTTTGGTGTTGTTCCTGATGTTATGTCAACAGCTAAGGGCATTGCTGGTGGTGTTCCTTGTGGTATTATGATGGCTAAGACTAAAGTAGCAGAATCATTTGTTCCTGGTGACCACGCATCTACTTTTGGTGGCAATCCTCTTGCTGCTGCTGCTGGTAATGTTGTTGTTGATGAACTTTTAGGTGGACTTCTTGATAATGTTAAGATACAAGGTGAATATTTAAGAACAAAACTTGATGAAATTGCTAAAAAGCATTCTGATATTGTTAAAGATGTTAGAGGTATTGGTCTTATGCAAGGTATAGAATTAAATGAACCTGCGGGTTCTTTTGTGTCTAAGGCTATTGATATGGGCTTGCTTCTAGTTGGTGCTGGCAAGTTTATTATTAGATTTGTGCCATCTCTTATTGTTTCTAAAGAAGATATTGATGTTATGTCTGAAATTCTTGATAGGGCTTTAGAAAAGTAAAATTTGTTATTAAAAAAGGACCTAAATTGGCAATGTCATTAAGTTAAAATTTTAAAATAACTTAAAGCAGAGAAAGAACATTA
>UQRG01000099.1 GCA_900543365.1 uncultured Eubacterium sp.
AAAATCAGAGCCTTTGTCGTAACCGCCGGCAATTATGCAAATAGGACGCTTCATAGCCTCTACCGCTTTAATAGAAGCATCTGGATTAGTACCCTTTGAGTCATTGTAAAACTCAATGTCATTAACAGTTGTAACATATTCGATTCTATGTTCAACAGCAGTAAATTCCTTTAATACCTTTACAACAATATCCATAGGTACACCAATGGCAATACTACAGCCAATAGCTGCCATAGCATTTTCAACATTGTGACCACCTAATATTTTAAGCTCATTAATGTCAATTACCTTTTGGTCATAACCTAAAGCCTTTATGTAAATACTATTTTCATCAGAATAAATGCCCTCATCAAGTTTATTATTAAGAGAGAAGAACACAACTTTAGCCTTAGTTTTGTTAGCCATAGCTTTAGTTATTTCATCATTGTAATTAAGTATACAATAGTCATCAGCAGTCTGATTTTCAAATACTCTTTCCTTAGCTGCAATATAATTTTGAATAGTATGATGTCTGTTAAGATGGTCTGGGGTAATATTTAAAACTGCACTTACCTTTGGCTTAAATTCATTAATTGTTTCAAGCTGAAAACTTGAAAGTTCAGCTACAACAGCACCATTATTAGTTGTATCAAGGGTAATATCAGCAAAAGGATTGCCAATGTTTCCAACAACAAAAGTATTGTTGTAATAAGCCTTGCAAATATCGCCAACTAAAGTAGTAGTTGTAGTTTTGCCATTAGTTCCAGTAATACCTATTATAGGTGACTTGCAAAACATATATGCAAGCTCAATTTCACCAATAACAGGAATATTTTTTTCTCTAGCCTTATTTACAAATGGAAGGTCAGTTGGAACACCTGGACTCATAACTAAAATATCCATATTTTCAATTATATCATCTGGATTAGAGCCCAAATAAAGAGCAATGCCATTGTTTTTAAGCTCTGTCACTACATTACCAAGTTTATCCTCTGTTTTTGCATCTTGAATGGTTACATTAGCACCAAGTTTCTTTAATAAGTAAGCAGCAGAAACACCACTTTTAGCAACACCACTTACAAGTACTTTTTTATCTTTAAAATCCATTGTATTTAACCCCCTGATTACATAAAATGTTTGGCAGCTACAAAGCCAATTAAGCACATAACTGCGGTAAATATCCAGAAAAGCTGAACAACCTTAATACCTTCAAGTCCACAAAGCTCAAAATGGTGATGAATAGGTGCCATTTTAAATATTCTCTTACCCTTTGTTGCCTTGAAATATGTTACCTGAACAATAACAGAAAGACTTTCACAAACATAAACAAGTCCAACAATAACAAGCATAATAGGCATCTTAGTAAGAATGGCAATACTAGCTACAAAGCCACCTAAGGCAAGAGAACCTGTATCACCCATAAATACCTTAGCCGGATGAGAGTTAAACACAAGAAAACCCATTAATGCACCAACCATAGCAGCAGATATGTAAACAAGTCCTGCCTTGCCAGCAAAATAAGAAATAACAAGGAAGAACATAGCTACAAGAACAGTTACACCAGCTGCCAAGCCATCAAGACCATCTGTTAAATTGACACTATTAACAGTACCAACCATAACAAAGAATAAAAATGGTGCAAATAAAATGCCTAAATCTACATAATAACCATTAGTAAATGGAATATAAATATCTGTACCAAAGCCAGACTTAACAATATAAATATAAAAAAGCACTGTTACAATAAGCTGGAATATAATTTTCTGCAAAGGTGTAAGACCTTCATTCTGCTTTTTAACAACTTTTAAAAAGTCATCAATAAAACCTACAATTCCATAGCCCAATGTTATTAGAACTATAACAATAGTATCTGAATTACCCTTAGAAAACACAAGAGCAGATATAATGCATCCTGCAAGTATCATAACACCACCCATAGTTGGTGTACCTTCTTTTTTCTTGTGAGATTGAGGTCCTTCGTTTCTAATAGGTTGACCGAACTTCATTCTATGCAATATAGGTATAACAATAGGACAAAGTATAACAGTAATTACAAAAGCAAGGAGCATTGTGTAAATAGCTGCCGAACCTCCTCCATTAACAGGCATTGTCAATAATAAGCTTAAATTAAACATTATTCTTCACTCCTAAGTTTTTCAATTATTTTTTCAAAGTGCATACCTCTTGAAGCCTTTACAAGTATAGTAGCTTTTTCAGGAAGAATATTTTCAATATCTTCTATAAATTCTTCCTTAGTCTTAAAATAAGCAACCTCACTACCACCCATTGATATAGCACCCTCATACATATTTTCTGAAAGCTCGCCAATACATACTACATAATCAATGCCCTTGTGTACAGCATAACGACCTACCTCAGCGTGATACCTAGGTGCATCATCTCCAAGTTCAAACATATCCCCTAATATACAACAAGTAGTACCCTCACAACTAGCAAGAACATCTATACCAGCCTTAACAGACTGAGGATTTGCATTGTACACATCGTTAATAATACTAAATCTATCAGTTTCAATAATATCCATTCTCATTGCTGTTGGGTGGAAACATTCAATACCATTTTTAATTTCCTCAGGAGAAAGTCCAAGTTTCCTGCCAACTGCTGCTGCATACATTGCATTGTGCACCATATGCTTGCCTGGCACTGGAATATCTACAGGTATTTCAACTGTGTTATCATCAAGGAAAATAGTACAGCTAATGCCCTCAAGACCCTTTTCAACTACATTGTCAGCGTGAACTTCAGCAAATTCATTTAAACTACAATAGCACAAATTCTTATACTTTCTTGCCACTGTAACAAGCATATCATCATCACCATTTAATACCTTGTAGCTATCTTCTGCCATATGGTTAAATATTTCACACTTAGCCTTTAAAATACCATTTCTTGAGCCAAGATTTTCAATATGAGAAACGCCAATATTAGTAATAATGGCAATATCAGGTTTAGCTATTGATGAAAGGTAATCAATTTCATCAAAATGATTCATACCCATTTCAATAACAGCAACTTCTGTATCATCTTCAATATTAAATATAGTAAGAGGTACACCAATATCATTGTTATAATTGCCCTGAGTTTTAACTGTCTTAAAATGTCTTGAAAGAACAGAGGCAACAATATCCTTAGTTGTAGTCTTTCCTACACTGCCAGTTATAGCAACTACCTTTAAGTTAGTAAGTTTTTGTCTATAGTATCTTGCAATATCACCTAAAGCTACTTTTGTATCCTTAACAACAATAGACGATACAGGACAATGTTCATATTCTCTTTCTGTTACTACAGCCACAGCTCCTTCAGCACAAGCATTAGATATAAAATCGTGACCGTCAAATTTATCACCTTTAAGAGGAATATAAAGACAATTTTCACCAATATCCCTTGAATCTCTTGAAATAGAGTTAATTTCTACATCAATACCTCTTAAAGTACCGCCTATATTTTCAGCAATTTCCCTAAGTGTTAATTTCATTTTTATTACTCTCCTAATATTTCTTTTGCAACTTCCGCATCGTCAAAATGAATTGTTTTATCGCCAAGTATCTGATAATTTTCGTGACCTTTACCGGCTATAATAACACTATCACCTTTTTCAGCAATTTCAATAGCCCTCTTTATAGCCTCTTTTCTATCAACAATCATTTCGTATTTATCTGTAATCGGTTTAACACCTACTTCAATTTCTTTTAAAATTGAGTTAGGTTCTTCTGAACGAGGATTATCCGATGTAACAACAGCAATATCAGATAATTCAGCTACAATTTTACCCATAATTGGTCGCTTAGTTTTATCTCTATCGCCGCCACAGCCAAAGACAGTTATTATTCTACCCTTTGTAAATTCTCTAACAGCATTTATAATATTTTCAAGGCCGTCTGGAGTATGGGCATAATCTACAATTACATTAAAGCCCTTGGCATTAGGGATATTTTGTATTCTTCCAGGAACACCCTTAATGTTGTTAATGCCTTCCTTAATATTTTCAATATCAATACCCATAGAAAGCATAGCACCAATAGCAGCAAGAGCATTATATACACTAAACCTACCTGGAACTTTAAGCTCAAATCTTACATCACTGCCATTAATATTAACAGTAAAATGAACCCTATCCATTAAATACTCAATATTCTTAGCCTGCAAATCAGATGGCTTATCTATACTATAAGTCATAATATTGCAAGTAGCACCCTCAGCAATTTTATCTGCCCAATGGTCATCAGCATTAATAACGCCGTGTTTACACATTTTGAAAAGTTTAGCCTTAGCTTTGCAGTAATTTTCCATAGTTTTGTGGAAATCAAGGTGGTCTTGAGTAAGGTTAGTAAATACACCTACATTAAAATCAATACCCTTAACTTTTTTAAGTTCAAGACTATGAGAAGAAACTTCCATAACAACATCATTACAGCTTTCATCAGCCATTATTCTAAGCATTTGGTTAAGCTCAATAGTATCTGGTGTAGTACTTGTAGCAAAATCGATTTCTCTTTTCTTACCACCAATTCTTATTTCAACAGTACCAATAACAGCAGTTTTTCTGTTAATATGATTTAAAACAGACTCAATAAAGTAAGTTGTGCTAGTTTTACCATTAGTACCAGTTACACCAATCATATTAAGAGTTCTGCTAGGGTGGTTATAAAAATTACCTGCCATAACAGCAAGAGCATCTCTGGCATTATCAACTTGAATAACAGTTAAGTCCTCTGGAATATTGTCAATAGAATGCTCAATCAAAACAACCCTTGACCCTTTTTCATAAGCAGATGGTATAAACTTGTGACCATCAACAGTCATACCAACCATAGCAATAAATAGAACACCCTCACCGGCTTTTCTCGAATCAATAGTCATTGAATTAATATTAATATCTGTGTTTCCATTTATAATTTTAATGTCAACGCCTGACATTATATCCTTTAATTTCAAATTATCACTCCCATTTTGAATTATTTAATTTCAAATAATTTTTGAAATTTTACATTCAATACCATTATAATTATACTACATTTTTCCTAATCTGTATATAGTAGAATTTTACTATTTTGATTAACTGTTGTGCCTTTTGGAGGAAATTGTGACTTAATATTTTCACCTTGACCTATAATTTCAATATTTATTTTATCCTTTTGTGCATTTATCTTAGCTTCTGATACCTTTAAACCAGAGTAATTAGGTGCATTTATAGGCGCTACACCTTTCATTTCAAGTTCTTCTTTACTATATTTTGGTTCAATACCAATGTAGGGCAAAGAGTTTGTAAGAAGCTCTTTCATAACGGGACCGGCAACTTGACCTCCATAATAAATCCCCTTTGGCTCATCAACAAGAACTATAGCAATAACTTGAGGATTTTCAGCAGGTGCAAATGCACAAAAACTAGCTATATACTTACCACTTTTTCTTGGTAGTTTTTCACTTGTAGCAGTTTTGCCACCTATTCTATAGCCTGGTATATAAGTTTTGTTACCAGTACCAGTAGCTACAACACTTTCAAGAATTTTCTTCATTCTTTCTGATGTTTCCTTAGAAATAGGGTTACCTGCATCTTTATATTGAAATGTTTTTACACATTGATTTTCTTCATCTCTTAGTTCTAATGCAAAATGAGGTGTAACTAATCTGCCACCATTTACTGCTGATGATATTGCTCTGATAAGCTGTAAAGGAGTAATCTGAAAACTTTGACCAAAGCTCATTGTTGCAAGTTCTACAGGACCGATTTTATCTTTTTTGTGCATAATACCTACAGCTTCACCTGGTAGGTCAATACCAGTTTTTTTATTAAATCCAAATTTAATCATATATTCATAAAACTTGTCAGAACCAAGTCTTCCAGCAATATCCATAAATACAGGATTACAACTATTTTGTACTCCTTGAACAAAAGTTTCACTACCGTGACTTCTAGGACTTCGCCAACACTTAA
>UQRG01000100.1 GCA_900543365.1 uncultured Eubacterium sp.
ATGGATATTGAAGATTTTATATATGAAGTTAAAGAAGAAATGTTATGCTATGATGAAATAGGCAAAAATGGTGCTGACAGTTGGGAAAAGGAGTTTAGAACTTGGCTTGAAACTCCAAATAAAAAGGAAAATATATTAGGAAAAGGGGACAATGTTAAATTTTTAATTGGAGATGAAAGTGAAATATTTGACATTGCCGACAGTTATCTTCAAGCCTTAGAAAATAATAAGGTTGAACAGTATTGGAAGAACTTTCAATAATCCATTTTTTGTGAAATATTTATGAAATATTACTGTAAAAATTGTAAAACACTATTGAAAATTTAATTTTTATATGCTATAATTTAACTATAAAGTTATGTATTAGTATACATAATAAATTTATTTAATTCTAAGGAGGATTATTCCAATGGGCAAGATAGTTACTATGGGTGAGATTATGTTAAGATTATCTACACCAAATAACGAAAGATTTATTCAGGCTGACGAGTTTGATATTAACTACGGTGGTGGTGAAGCTAATGTAGCTGTTTCATTAGCAAACTATGGTCACGATGCAGAATTCGTTACTGCTGTACCAGAAAATCCTATTGGCGAGTGTGCAATTGCTGCTTTAAGAAAGTACGGTGTTGAAACTAAGCATATCGTAAAGAGCGGTGAAAGACTTGGTATTTATTATTTAGAAACTGGTGCTTCTATGAGAGCATCAAATGTAGTATATGATAGAGCTCATTCCTCTATCTCTACTGCTACTGCTGATCAGTTCGATTTCGACGCAATCTTCGAAGGTGCTGACTGGTTCCATTTCACTGGTATTACTCCAGCTGTATCTGATTTAGCTGCTGAGGTTACTGAAGCTGCTTGTAAGGCTGCTAAGGCTAAGGGTGTTACAATTTCTTGTGACCTTAACTTTAGAAAGAAGCTTTGGTCATCTGAAAAGGCTCAGAAGGTTATGACTAATTTAATGCAGTATGTTGATGTTTGTATTGGTAACGAAGAAGATGCTGAAAAGGTTCTTGGTTTCAAGCCAGGTAATACTGATGTAACTTCTGGTGAGCTTGAAATGGCTGGTTATCAGGACATCTTCAATCAGATGTGTGATAAGTTTGGCTTTAAGTATGTTATCTCTTCTTTAAGAGAATCATTCTCAGCTTCTCACAATGGTTGGTCTGCTTGTATTATGGATGGTAAGACAAGAGAATTCTATAGATCTAACAGATTTGACATTATGCCTATCGTAGATAGAGTAGGTGGCGGTGATTCATTTGCTGGTGGTTTAATTTGTGGTCTTATGGATGGTAAGAATATGAAGGATGCTCTTAACTTTGCTGTTGCTGCATCTGCTCTTAAGCATACTATCCCTGGTGACTTTAACCTTGTTACTAGAAGTGAAGTTGAAAACTGCGATGGTTCTGGTAGAGTTCAGAGATAATTTTTATCTTAAGTTATTAAATTGATTAATTTAGGGCTGAGGGCGTTAGGCCTTCAGCCTTTTTAAAAATGGAGGTAAATTCAAAATGAATTTAGAAGTTAGATATTCTAATCACTATGAGGATGTTAAGCATTATGATACTGAAATATTAAGAAAGCATTTCTTAGTTGAAAAGGTATTTGTACCTGGTGAAATGAAACTTGTTTATAGCCACAATGATAGAATTATTTTTGGTGGTATTACTCCAACTACAGAGGCATTAAAGCTTGAAGGCAGCAAGGAACTTGCAGCTACATACTTCCTTGAGAGAAGAGAACTTGGTGCAATTAATATAGGCGGCGACGGTATTGTTACAGTTGATGGTAAGGATTATACTGTAAATAATGGTGATGCTATTTATGTTGGTATGGGTACTAAGGAAATTTCTTTCTCTGCAAAGGATTCTAAAAATCCACCTAAGTTCTATATGAATTCAGCTACTGCTCATAAGAACTATCCTACAGTTCTTATTAGTTATGATGATGCTAATCATAAGCCATTAGGTTCATTAGAAGATTGTAATAAAAGAACTATTAATCAGTATATTCACGATGAAGTATTTGCAAGACTTTCTCAGAGAGATGGTATTGAATATGGTAGCTGTCAGTTAGCTATGGGTCTTACTAAGCTTGATCCAGGTTCTAATTGGAACACTATGCCATGTCATACACACGAAAGAAGAATGGAAGTTTATTTATACTTTGATATGGATGATGACAATGTAGTATTCCATATGATGGGCAAGCCTGATGAAACTAGACACCTTGTTATGAGAAATGAAAGTGCTGTTATTTCTCCAAGTTGGTCTATTCATAGTGGTGTTGGTACTAAAGCTTATACATTTATTTGGGGTATGGTTGGAGAAAACAAAGACTATGATGACCAGGATTGGTTAAAAACTAGCGAATTAAAGTAATTTTAAATTAAAAATTTATTTTTTTTATTTATAGTAGTTTTTTGTTAACTGGTACTATTGATAAAAGTTTTAAGCGGTGTAGATTATTTTAAGTCTACACCGCTTTATTACTAAACAAAAATATTTGATGTGATTTTTGATAATGACAATTGACATTGTTAAAAGAACAAAAATTATTTATTTTGTAGAAACTTATATAAATTATGATATTTCTTTTATTAATGTTTTAATTTCATCGAGAATGTGTTTTTCATCTTTTAACTTATAAGTTAAATAAGGTTCGCCACCTGTAGAAGTAAATAAAATTCCACCACGGCTTTCGCTTATTAATTTCATAAGTTTTTCACCAGAGACATTGGCATCTGTTTTAAAGTAAATAAGGACTTTATCTTTTATTTGCTTAACATTGATAGCACCAATTTTATGTGCCTCTGATTTTACATAAGCAACATCAATAAGATTGTTTACAGCCCTAGGAATGTCACCGTATCTATCTTCAAGTTCCTCTTGTACATCATAATAGTCATCAATGCTTGAAATAAGTGAAATCTTTTTATACATTTCCAGTTTTTGCTCCTCGCTGGCAATATAAGCTGGTGGTATAAAAGCATTGAGTTTAATATCAATAAGAGTTTCAAATTCT
Organism: uncultured Eubacterium sp.; assembly: GCA_900543365.1. Lineage (GTDB taxonomy): Bacteria > Bacillota > Clostridia > Lachnospirales > CAG-274 > Gallispira. Next base: position 3,031 of record UQRG01000100.1, read on the forward strand.
TTAATAACAGTTTCGCCTTTTAACTCCATAACAGCTTCGTTTAAGAGTTTGCAATAAAGTTCATAGCCAACAGAATCCATATGCCCGTGCTGTTCAGCACCTAAAAGATTACCAGCACCTCTTATTTCAAGGTCTTTCATAGCTACTCTAAAACCAGAGCCAAATTCTGTAAATTCTTTAATAGTTTGTAACCTTTTTTCGGCATCTGTATTAAGTACCTTGTTTCTTGCATACATTAGATAAGCATAGCTAGTTCTTGTAGAACGACCAACACGACCTCTAAGCTGATAAAGCTGACTTAAGCCCATTCTGTCAGCATCAGAAATAATAATTGTGTTTACATTAGGAATATCAAGACCTGTTTCAATAATTGTTGTACAAACAAGTACATCAATTTCACCGTCCATAAAGTCCATCATTATATCCTCAAGCTCTCTTTGACTCATTTGACCGTGAGCAAAGGCAAACCTTGCCTCAGGAACAATAGCTTGAAGTTTTGATGTAGTTTCTGCTATATTTGTAACTCTATTGTGTAAAAAGTATACTTGTCCATTCCTTGCAAGTTCTCTGTGTATAGCATCTTTTATACATTCTGGGTCATAGTCGAGAACATAAGTTTGTATAGGTATTCTTTCATTAGGTGGCTCAGCTAAAACACTCATATCTCTTATTCCTGTCATACTCATATGGAGTGTTCTTGGAATAGGAGTAGCAGAAAGAGTAAGAACATTTACATTTTTTCTTAATTCTTTTAGCTTATCCTTGTGTTTAACACCAAATCGTTGTTCCTCATCAATAATAACAAGTCCTAAATCCTTAAAGTTCATATCCTTGCTTAATATTCTGTGAGTACCAATTACAATATCGGTTTTACCTGTTTTAAGATTTTCAATAGTTTCTTTTTGCTGTTTTGGAGTTCTAAATCTTGACATCATTTCAATATGAATGGGATAATTTTCCATTCTTTCAGCAAATGTCATATAGTGTTGACGAGCAAGTATAGTAGTAGGCACTAAATAAGCAACCTGTTTGCTGTCTTGCACTGTCTTAAATGCAGCTCTAATAGCCACTTCTGTTTTACCAAAGCCTACATCACCACAAAGAAGTCTATCCATAACCTTGCCAGACTCCATATCTTCTTTTATTTCAGCAATTGAGGTGAGTTGGTCGTCAGTTTCGTCATATTCAAATTCCTCTTCAAATTCTCTTTGCCACAAGGTATCAGGAGAATATTTAAAGCCTTTAACCTTTTGACGCTCTGCATAAAGCTCTACAAGTTCTTTAGCAGAAATATAAGCAGCCTGTTTAGCTTTAGCTTTAGCCTTTTCCCAACTTGCACCACCTAAGCGATTAAGTTTAGGCTTTGTTGCCTCACCACCAATGTATTTTTGTACCATATCCATTTGGTTTATGGAAACATATAGTACATCTTCTTTGGCGTAACCGATTTTAATATAGTCTTTGCTTATACCATCAGTAATAATTTGTTCAATACCCTTAAAAATACCTATACCGTGATTTTCGTGTACAACATAATCACCGACTTTAAGGTCAGATATATTTTGTATTGCAACACCATCTTTACTTTTATTTTTTTGTTTTCTTTTGTTTTTTTTGCTTTCACTAAAAGCATCTTTTTCTGATACAACAGCAAATTTATCTCTTAAATATTCAAAACCGTGAGAAAGGCTACCTCTTGTTATATATATAATGCCTTTTTGTATTTGAGCATTTTCAATATTTTCAAGATAAACAGCACTTAAACCTCTTTCCTGTAAATCAAGTAACATTCTCTCACAATGAGTATGTCCGCCAGCAAGGAAAATAATTCTGTAATCATTTTTGCATAAATAGCCTAAGTCCTCTGCTATTAAGTTCATATCATTTTTGACAAGAGCTGTTGCCTTAACCTGAAAATCAACAAGTCCCTTTGGTTTATAATCACTTAATGTTGTCATTAGGCTTGTCATAAGGACAGATATATTTTCTTCGATTTTAAAAATAATATCATTATAAGTATATATCATTTTAAGCTGATTAGGAAGCATATTTCCTTTATCAATTCTACTTTCGATACTATTTACAAATTCTGTAGTAATAAATTTACAGTGTTCTTGAATTCTATTAGGCTCATCAACAAATATTATTGGATTATTAAAATAATCAATAAGTGTAGCAGTTTCATTATAAAAATAAGTAAAATATTTTTCAACACCACTAAAACTTCTTAATGTGCTTAATTTTTCAATAACTTCATTGGTGCTTATTTTTAGCTGGTCAGAAGGGCTTTTTATTGATTTTAATTCTGCCTTTATGTTATTTATAGCTTTTTCAACATCTTCATTGTGATAAACAAGTTCACGCATAGGATATATTTTAATTGACTTAGAGTTTTCAATGGAACGCTGGGAAACTGTGTCAAGTATTCTTATAGAGTCAACTTCATCACCCCAAAATTCTATTCTTACTGCGTGAGTACTTACGGCTGAAAAAATATCTAATATGCCGCCTCTTAAAGCAAATTGACCTTGACCTTCAACCATTTCACATCTTTCATAACCCATTAATATTAGTTTTTGACAAATTTGGTTTATATCAATTTGGTCGCCAATATTTATATTAAATATAAATTCCTTAAATATTCCTGCTGGTACTAGTCTATCAAAAAGAGCTTCTGCTGAAAGCACAACGGTAATTTTTTCGTTATCTAATATTTTAGATATTATTTCAAAACGCTGTTTTATAATATCAAGACTTTTAACATCTGCCCAATAAAAAATAACATCTTTAGAAGGGTATAACATTACTTTGTCTTTCATAAAGAATTTAAGGTCGTTATATATTTCCTT